>JARLJS010000274.1 GCA_031291075.1 Nevskia sp.
CGGCACGTTCCGCATCGGTCATTGCAAGCTTCGTTGCTGGGCGTCCCGTTCTGGCCATCGCTGTAGTTTCCCGCACTTGGAAAGTCATGCGACAGCCATGGGTCTATTTAGTTCACGTTACTTTTGAGACATGACACTAGAAGCACGCCGCTGCGGTAACCGCGCGCCATCAGCAACCGCTCGATAGTTGCGCGCGCGGCAAAGCGTGCGCGGACCGCAAGCGCATCGGATAGCACAATCAAAGGACGGACGTGATCAGATCGCTGCTGTGTGCGCTTGTTGTCGTGGCCCTGACCGGTTGCGGCGCGAGAGGCTTCAAGAAAGAGGGCGCCGGCCAGGAGGATTTCGACCGTGATCTTCGCCAGTGCGAATATCAAGTCAACGTCAGCACCAAGACCTGCATACCGGGCGTCTACTGCGACGTAAACAGTGCGCGCAATTTCTGCATGGAGCAGAAAGGCTGGACCATCACACGCGAGTCCGGCCGGTATATGGCGCATTAAAACGCGGAAAGTTTTCGCTACAATTCAGGTTCATTACCCGGGAGCCGGCACATGCTGAGAAAGTTGATCCTCGTTGCAGCTCTGGCAGTTTCCATGACCGCTCAGGCGCGGCACGGGGCGACATCGCTAAAGGATCCCCCGCCTCTGCCCGTGCCGCAGGGGGAAAAGCCCGAAGTGGTGGAAAAGGCGATTCTCTCGTCGGGTGTGCGGCGCAACTGGATGGTGGTCGACAAGAAGCCCGGCTTGGTCGTGCTGCAATACGCGCCACGCGAATTCTCGGTGACGGTGAACGTGAGTTACGACAGCCAGGCCGTAAAGATCGCCTACAAGGACAGCGCCAACATGGAATACGGCCAGGAAGACGGCCATCCCGTGATCCATCCCAACTACAACCGCTGGGTCAACAACCTGGCGCACGATATCGCGGGCGAATTGACGCTGGGCTCGGTCAAGTAGGCCGCGCCGGGCACGCACGGCGCCGCCACGGCGGGGGCGGGCTCAGTAGTTGTACGTCAGCAGCAATACCGGCCGATGGGTCTCCGGCGAATATGACACGGACAGCCGCTGCCGCTTGAGCAGGTTGAGCTGGTGCTGCGAGTCGGCGAACACGTAGCCGCTGATGCCGAGGATGGGCAGCCCCACTCCCAGCCCCACGGCATAACCGACCCAGATGTTGTGCCGTTGTGGACTGCCGTTGTTCCTGTTGTCGTGATTTTCCGTCTCGGCCACGGCGGACGCGATCGAACCACCGGCCATCACCAGGCCGCCCACCACCATTCCGGCGATGGCGCCGGTGCGACGGCTCTTTTCATGCTCGATCGCCTGGTCGAGCGCCGCCCGTGCCGAGGGAGACGCCGTGGCATCGTCGGCATGCGCCGCGAAACTTGCGGCCAGCATCGCAAGGGCGCCGCACGCACACGTCACCGTTCGCAGGCGCAAAACCTCGATCATGATATCCCCTGAATTGATCTGCCTGCCGGCAGCGGTTTTTGATTGACGCCTGCCGGATGATGCCCGGTTTCAGTCGCGGCGGGCAACGAGGTTGATCAGGGTTTCTTCCCTTTTGGGGGACGGTGCGATGCCGAACCAGCGTTCCATGATGCCGAGGTCGCCACGGCTCCACCACAGATAGGGATAGGACACGCGCTCGGGTGCAACCTCGAAGCCGGCCCGTCGGATCATCGCCAGGTATTCCTCGGCCGTGCGCTGCACGTCCATCGGGTGGCGGAACAGCAAGCGGATGATCCAGGAGTGGATGTACTTGCGGGTCGACTCGGCGAACAGCAGCAGGCCGCCGGGTTTGAGCACGCGGCGGAATTCGGCGAGCGCATGTTCCTGCTCCACCAGGTGATGGAAGGTCTGGTGGCAGAACACCATGTCGACCGACTCGGCCGGCAGCGGCAGGGCGGCGCTGCTGGCCTGCTTGAATTCCACCTCGATGCCGCGACGGCCGGTTTCAGCCTTCGACGCCTCGATCATGCGCGGATCGACGTCGATGCCGATCAGCTTGCGCGGCGCGAAGCGCTCGTGCAGCAACGCGAACGAACGCCCCCAGCCGCAGCCAACGTCCACGATCACCGGATTGGAAGGTCTGGGCTCCGGGATCAGCCGGTCCAGATCGTCCAGCGCACGCTTGAGCACGTGCACCGCCCAGGTTTCGGTATTGAGGAACCAGACGCCGAAGCGCGTCTCGGGGACATGGTCCCGGTGGGGCTGCGGGGTGTTGCCGAGGTTTTCGATGTGCTGCACTGGCCGCCTCGAGTTCCTGATGTCCGTTTGTGGTGATTCTACGCACAATTGACGCTGTCGCTCACCCGCTGGCGCCCGCGGCGGCGACCGTTGTATGGTGCAGCGCCGCGCCGATGGCGCCATATCACGAGAAGACGCAATGAAGGCGATTGTCTGCCGCGAGCTGGGCCCACCCGAAAAGCTCGTGTTCGAGGAGGTGCCGGAGCCGCCGATGGGCCCTGGCCAGGTGCGCATCGCGGTGCAGGGTGCCGGCGTGAATTTTCCGGACACGCTGATCATCCAGGGCAAGTACCAGATGAAGGCGGCGCCGCCCTTTACGCCCGGCGCGGAAGTGGCGGGGACCGTGCTGGCGGTGGGCGAGCGGGTGAAGCACGTCAAGGTGGGCGACCACGTGGCCGCCCTGGTGCCGGTCGGCGGCTTTGCCGAGCAGGTGGTGGCCTCGGGCGACAGCGTGATGCCGCTGCCGGCGGGAATGGACCCGGTGATCGCCGGGGGCTTCCCCCTCGCCTACGGCACCTCCCTGCATGCCCTCAAGCAGCGCGGCCAGCTCAAGCCGGGCGAGACGCTGCTGGTGCTGGGCGCCGCCGGCGGCGTGGGCCTGTCCGCGGTGCAGATCGGCAAGCTGATGGGCGCGCGCGTCATCGCCGCCGCTTCGAGTGCCGACAAGCTGGCGCTATGCAAGGCGCACGGCGCTGACGAACTGGTCGACTACTCCAAGGAAAGCCTGAAGGAAGCGGTGAAGAAGCTCACCCGCACGCAGGGCGCGGACGTGATCTACGACCCGGTCGGCGGCGAGCTGGCGCAGGACTGCCTGTCGGCGATCAACTGGAACGGCCGCTACCTGGTGATCGGCTTCGCCGCCGGCACCATCCCGGAGATCGCCACCAACCGCCTGCTGCTCAAGGGCGCGTCGGCGGTGGGGGTGTTCTGGGGCGCGTTCGTGGCACGCGAGCCGAAGGTAAGCCAGGAAAACTTCGAGCAACTGTTCGGCTGGGTCGCCTCCGGCCAGCTCAAGCCCTACGTATCGAAAATCTATCCCTTGAGCCAGGGGGCGCAGGCCCTGCGCGACATGCTGGAGCGCAAGGTGACCGGCAAGATCGTGCTGAAGGCCTGAGCGATCAACCGGTCCGCCCGCCGCGCGGGCGGACCGGGGCGTTGCAGAGAGCGGCTCAGCCCTTCACGCAGTTCCGGTGCAGCCCAGCGGACGTGTCGGCCATCAAGGTGCCCACGTCGTCCCACTGCGAGTAGTAGCGCTGGCCGGCGGTGGGCGTGCGAGCCAGGGCCGCGCCGAGTGCCGCGTTGACCGCCAGGGCCATGACCACTGCGACGACCGTCACCGGTATGCCGTGATCCCGTGCCGTTTTCGTGCTTTGCATGACAGCCTCTCCAAAATCTGTTTGTCCGTGGGCCGGAGGAGAATTCCGCCGGCACCACTTGGATGCGACCGCCGTTGCATTTGGATTAAGGCGGGCGCAAATATTTCGGCGCGATGATTTTCCCGGCGGTAGCGCCGACGCCTTTGCCGCACTGCGGCATGGCTGCGGGTCCGGCCGGGTGGGCTACGGTATAATTGCCGCTTACCCCCAGCGTGACCCGCCCTAAGCCCCTGATGTCAAAGCTTTTCATCAAGACCTTCGGCTGCCAGATGAACGAGTACGACTCGTCCAAGATGGCGGACGTGCTGAAGGCCTCGCACGGCTACGAGCTGACCACGGACCCGGAGGCGGCTGACCTGCTGCTGTTGAACACCTGTTCGGTTCGGGAAAAGGCGCAGGAAAAGGTGTTCTCCGAGCTGGGGCGCTGGAAGGAGTGGAAGAGCGCGCAGCCGGGCCGGGTGATCGGCGTCGGCGGCTGCGTGGCGAGCCAGGAAGGCGAGGCGCTGGCAAAGCGCGCGCGCATCGTCGACCTGGTGTTCGGGCCGCAGACCCTGCACCGCCTGCCGGAACTGCTGGAGCAGGCACGCCGCACGCAGCGGCCGGCGGTGGACATCCGCTTTCCGGAAATCGAGAAGTTCGACAAGCTGCCGGAACCGCGCGCCGAGGGTCCCACCGCTTTCGTCTCGATCATGGAAGGCTGCAGCAAGTACTGCACCTTCTGCATCGTGCCGTACACGCGCGGCGAGGAAGTGAGCCGGCCGCTGGACGACGTGCTGGCGGAGATCGCCTCGCTGCTGGAGCAGGGCGTGCGCGAGATCACGCTGCTGGGGCAGAACGTCAACGCCTACCGCGGGCCAATGGCCGGCGGCGGCAGCTGCGACCTGGCGCTGCTGATCCACGTGCTGGCGCGCTTCGAAACGCTCGGACGCATCCGCTTCACCACCTCGCATCCGGCCGAGTTCGGCGACGCCCTGATCGAGACCTACGCCACCCAGCCCAAGCTGGCCGGGTACCTGCACCTGCCGGTGCAGTCGGGCTCGGACCGCATTCTGGGCATGATGAAGCGCGGCTACAGCCGCGCGCAGTACCTGGACAAGATCCGCCGCCTGCGGCAGGCGCGGCCGGACCTGGCGCTGTCGTCGGACTTCATCGTCGGCTTTCCCTCCGAAAGTGACGAGGACTTCGAGCAGACCATGGCGCTGATCGAGGAAGCGCGCTTCGACTCCGCCTATTCCTTCATCTACAGCCCGCGGCCCGGCACTCCGGCGGCGAACCTGCGCGACAACGTCAAGGTGGAAGTGAAGCAGCAACGGCTGGAACGCCTGCAGGCCCGCATCCGCGAATTCGGCGCCGGGTTCGCGCAGGAGCTGGTGGGGAGCAGCCAGACCGTGCTGGTGGAGAAGCGCGGGCGCCACGATGGCCAGCTCGCCGGCAGGACGCCGTGCAACCGCTGGCTCAATTTCGACGGTCCCGACGCCCTCATCGGCCGCTTCGTCGACGTGCAGGTGACCGAGGCGCTGACGAATTCCCTGCGCGGCCGCCTGGCTGGCACTGCGGCGGCTGGCGCGTGAGCGCACCCGCCCCGCAGCCCGCCCGCGTGGACCTGGTGCTGGAACCGGACGACGGCGCGCGCCTGTCCAACCTGGCCGGACCGTTCGACGCCCATCTGCGCGCCATCGAGCTGGGCCTCGGCGTGGAGATCCGCAACCGCGGCAACCGCTTCCGCCTGCTCGGCCCGCGCGACGAGATCGAGCGCGCCGAGGACGTGCTGCGCGACCTGTTCCACCAGGCCGCCGACGGCGTCATCACACCCGAGCAGGTGCACCTGTCGCTGGTCGAGTACGGCGCCGAGCGGCCGGCCTCGGGCGCGGCGGAGGAAGGCAGCGCGAACGAGATATCGGTGCGGACGCGGCGCGGCGTGGTGCGCGGCCGCAGCCCGCAGCAGAAAGCCTATCTGAGCAACATCGCCAGCCACGACCTGTCCTTCGGCATCGGCCCGGCCGGCACCGGCAAGACCTACCTGGCTGTGGCCAGCGCGGTGCAGGCGCTGGAGCGCGATCGTGTGCGGCGCCTGGTGCTGGTGCGCCCGGCGGTGGAAGCGGGCGAGAAGCTCGGCTTCCTGCCCGGCGACATGGCGCAGAAGATCGACCCGTACCTGCGGCCGCTCTACGACGCGCTCTACGAGATGCTGGGCTTCGACCGCGTGGCCAGGCTGGCCGAGCGCAGCGTGATCGAAGTCGCGCCGCTGGCCTTCATGCGCGGCCGCACGCTCAACGAATCATTCATCATCCTCGACGAAGCGCAGAACACCACCGTCGAGCAGATGAAGATGTTCCTCACCCGCATCGGGTTCGGCTCGGTGGCGGTGGTGACCGGCGACGTCACCCAGATCGACCTGCCGCGCGGCCAGCTCAGCGGCCTCAAGCAGGCCATGCAGGTGCTGGAAGGCGTGCCGAACATCAGCTTCACCATGTTCCGCAATGAGGACGTGGTGCGGCACCCGCTGGTACAGGCCATCGTGCGCGCCTACGACACCCACGAAAACAGAAACAAACCCAACGAATGAGTGCCAACCCGATCATCAACGTGCAGCGGCGCGTCGCCGCCGCCGGAGTGCCCGCGCCCGCCACTCTGCGCGCCTGGGTGATGGCGGCGCTGGAAGGCGCCACCCCGGGCGAGATCACCATCCGCATCGTGGCGGAGGACGAAAGCGCGGTGCTCAACGGCAAGTTCCGCCACAAGCCGTATGCCACCAACGTGCTGTCGTTCCCCTACGAGGCGGAGGCGCTGAGCGAGCCCGTGCTCGGCGACCTGGTGATCTGTGCGCCGGTGGTGGCGCGGGAAGCGTGCGAGCAGGACAAGGATGCCCACGCCCACTGGGCGCATATGGTGGTGCACGGGGTGCTGCACCTGCTGGGCTACGACCATATCCAGGAACACGACGCCGAGCGCATGGAAGCGAAGGAACGCCAGATTCTGGCGCGGCTGGGCTTTGCCGACCCCTATTGAGCCCGCCCCGGGTCGCCGGCCTGCAATGTTCGGCCGCTAAGCTGGCTAATCCGGCCGATCCTGTACAATCCGGGAAAAACCTCGTGACTTTCCAGGCAGTTACGGTATAGCAGGTGCGCACGAGGCATAATTTTTGGTAGATCAATACGAATGAACGAAGGTCCGGGACACAACCCTGCCGGCAAGCAGAGTCCGGGCAGCGCCGGCTGGTGGCGGCGGCTGACCCAACGCATGGCGCGCGGCCCACGCTCGCGCGAGGACCTGCTCGGCCTGCTGCAGGCGGCGCGCGAGGACAACCTGCTCGACGCCGACGCCGCCGACATGATCCGTGGCGTGTTCGGCACCAGCCAGCTGCAGGTGCGCGACATCATGGTGCCGCGCGCCCAGATGATCGTGCTCGAGCGCACCTGGCCGCTGGACCGCCTGCTGCGCGAAGTGGTGGAGACCGGCCACTCGCGCTTCCCGGTGATCGGCGACTCCAAGGACGAGGTGGTGGGGATCCTGCTGGCCAAGGACCTGCTCAAGTTCACCGCCAGCGTACCCGGCTTCGAGGCCGGCACTTTCGACCTGCGGCGCACGCTGCGGCCGGCGGTGTTCGTGCCGGAGTCCAAGCGCGTCAACGTGCTGCTGAAGGACTTCCGCAAGAGCCACAACCACATGGCGATCGTCGCCGACGAGTACGGCGGCGTAGCCGGGCTGGTGACAATCGAGGACGTGCTGGAACAGATCGTGGGCGAGATCGCCGACGAGTTCGACGAGTCCGAAAGCGCCCACATCCTCAAGCAGGACGACCGCCACTACCTGGTCAACGGCCTTACCCCGATCGGCGAGTTCAACCGCTACTTCGACGCCGAGTTCTCCGACCAGGAGTTCGACACCGTGGCCGGACTGGTGATGCATCGCCTGGGCCACATGCCGCGCCGCGGCGAGAGCGTCAGGATCGACCACTTCCAATTCAACATCCAGCGTGCCGACAGCCGCCGCGTGCACCTGTTGCAAGTGGCTTTGGCACAAACATGAGTTTGTGCAAGGGCCATCCCGGCGAAGGCCGGGATCCAGGGCGGAGTGCGCGCCGCCGCCATCTGGATACCGGCTTTCGCCGGTATGACAAACCGTTGAAGGACAGCTTGTCGCTTGTCTGCCTGCTGTTCCTGCTCGCCCTCCCCGCCCGCGCCCAGGAGCTCTACCCGTCCTCCGGCCGCTCCGGCGAAACCCTCAGCGTCAGCGTGCTCACC
This sequence comes from Nevskia sp., assembly GCA_031291075.1. Lineage (GTDB taxonomy): Bacteria > Pseudomonadota > Gammaproteobacteria > Nevskiales > Nevskiaceae > Nevskia. Next base: position 7,873 of record JARLJS010000274.1, read on the forward strand.
TTCCAGCCCGGCACGGTGTACTGGCAGCGCTTCGGCCACAACGCGATCCTGGTGCGCGACCGCGCCAGCGGCGAGGACCTGGCCTACAACTACGGCATCTTCGATTTCAGCGAAAAGAACTTCCTGCTCAACTTCGCCCGCGGCTATATGAATTACCGCATGGCGGTGGACGGGCTGGAGCGCGACCTCGACATCTATCGCGAGGACGGCCGCTGGGTCGAAGAGCAGAAGCTCAACCTGACGCCGACACAGCGCGCGGCGCTGAGCGATTTCCTGGACTGGAACGCCCGGCCGGAAAACATGCGCTACCGCTATGACTATTTCCTCTCCAACTGCTCGACCCGGGTGCGCGACGCGCTGGATCGCGTGCTCGGCGGCGCGCTGCGCAAGCAGCTGGAGGCGATCCTCGCCCCGATCAGCTACCGCTACGACGCGGTGCGCCTGATCTCGCCGGAATTCTTCGCCGGCCTGGGCATGGACGTGGCGCTGGGTCCGGACGCGGACCGGCCGCTCAACCTGTGGCAGGACAGCTTCGTGCCGATGCAGCTGATGGGGGCGCTGCGGCAGGTGAAGGTAACCGATGCCGACGGACACGAGCAGCCGCTGGTGACCTCCGAGACGCGCCTGCTGCAGAGCCGGGTACCGGAAGAGCCGGCGCAGCCGCCCGACTGGCGCCTGCCGTTCCTGGCGATCGGGCTCGGCTATGCCGCGCTGCTGCTGGCGCTGGCTTGGCGGCGGCGCACGGTGGCCACGGCGCGGATCGGCTTCGCGGTGCTGGCGACCGCCTTCAGCCTGGTCTGCGGCACGGCCGGGCTGATCCTGGCGGCGCTGTGGGGGCTCACCCAGCACTGGAGCGGCTGGCACAACGAGAATCTACTGCTGCTCGATCCCCTCTGCCTGCTGCTGCTGCCGCACTGGGTCCGCTCGGCATGGCCGCGCTACCGCCCGGGCAGGTCGCTGCGGCGCCTCGCCGCCATCGCCGGCGGGATGGCAGCGTTTTCGCTGGTGCTGCGGCAGCTGCCGGGCTGCTACCAGGGCAACCTGGCGTGGATCCTGCTCCTGCTGCCGCCGCACGCGGCCCTGTTGCTGGCGCTGCGCCTGCCCGCCGCGTTCGAGGAGGAGCCGGTGGTGCCGCCCCCGCCCGAGTGGACGCCCACCTTCCGGGTCAGGCGCGTGCCGTGACGCCCTGGCGGAACTCCAGGTAGGCCTGCAGCGTCTCCTCCGGCGATTCGATCTGCGGGTAGTGTCCGATGCCCGGCAGCAGCACCAGGTCCGGGTTGGGCACCAGCTGCCGGTAACGCTCCGCCATGTGCAGGCCGCAGACGGGGTCGCTCTTGCCGCAGATCAGGCGCAACGGCACCCGGGTCCGCTGCAGCACCTCGACCCAGCGCTCGCGCTGCTGCTCGCGCTCCTTGAGATAGCGCATCTGCTTGTAAGCCAGGTCCGCCCCGCCGTTGTAGGCGATCAGCTGCCAGAATTCCGCCAGCTCGTCGAAGCTGGGCTGGGTGTTGGGACCGAACACGCGGCTGAAGCTGTGCTGGAAACCGTGCTCGGTCATCAGCTTGCTGACCAGGGCGCCGGCGCGCGACAGCAGCAGTTTCTGCAGCAGCGTCGGGTGGAACGCTTCCGGGAACAGGCCACCGTTGAGCAGGCACAGCGATTCCAGCGCCAGCGCCGCGGTACTGCCGCCCCGGCGTTCCTCCTGCCGCGCCAGCAGCTCCTGCGCCACGGTATCGCCGTAGCCATGGCCGATGACGTGGCAGCGACCGATGCCCAGTGACGTCAGCAGCCCTTCCTGCAGGTCGGCCTGGTCGGCGATGGTGTAGTCGTAGTCCCGCGGCTTGGCCGAATAGCCGAAACCGATCATGTCGGCGGCCACCACCCGTCCGAAGCGTGCGCACAGCGCCGGCCACAGCTTGTGCCAGTCCCAGGATGCGGTCGGCGAGCCGTGCAGCAGCAGCAGGGCCGGGCCGTCGCCGCTGCCGCCGGTCTGGTAGAACACCGGGTGGCCGCGATGCATGTAGCGCTGGCCACGCTCGTACCAGACCTTGAAGGTGACGGCCTCTTCCATGATGGGAACGTAAGCTGATGCCGCGATTTACGCAATGCTCGGCACGACATCACCCTGCCGCGAGACGGTCATGGAAGGCCATGAATGCCGCCAGCGTGCCGCGCGGATCCTCCACCTGCGGATAGTGGCCGATGCCGGGCAGCAACACCGTATCCGGGTTCGGCACCAGCTCGCGGTAGCGCTGCACCATGTGCGCGCCGGACACCGGGTCCTCCGGTCCGTCGATGACCCGCAGCGGCACGCCGGTCCGCTGCAGGGCGCCCACCCACCGCTCGCGGTGACGCCGCCGCTCCGGCATGTAGTGGATCAGCTGGTGGGCGATGCGGTTGCCGCCGGCGTGGGCCACCAGCTGCCAGAAGCGGTGCATCTCCTCCGGCCCGGGCCTGGTGGCCGGCCCGAACACCGCGGCGAAGCTGCGAGCGAAGCTGCGCTCGCTCATCAGCGCCGACAGCAGCGGCCCCAGGGGCGTGAGCAGCAGCTTCTGCACCGTGCGCGGACGATGGCTCTCCGGGAACAGGCCGCCGTTGAGCAGGCACAGCGACTGCAGCCGCAACGAACCGTCGCCGTCCGCCTTGCGCTCCTCGTGGCGCGCCAGCAGCTCCTGCGCCACGGTGTCGCCATAGTCGTGCGCCAGGATATGGTAGCGGGCGATCCCCTCATGGCGCAGCAACGCCTCGTGCAGGTCGGCCTGGTCCAGGATGGAGTAGGCGTAGTCGCGCGGCTTGGCCGACCAGCCGAAGCCGATCATGTCCGGCGCCAGTACCCGGCCGAAGTGCGCGCACAGGTCCGGCCACAGCGCATGCCAGTCCCACGAGGCAGTGGGAAAGCCGTGGATGCAGACCAGCGCGTCGCCGCTGCCGTTGCCGCCGGATTGCCAGAAGATCGAATGCCCATGGTGCGGGAACCTGCGGCCGCTGTCGCGCCAGGATTCGAAGCTCGGTGTCATGAACGCTCCGCTGTGGAAAGATAGGCGCCAAATCCGCCCGACCGGGACACTCGATGCCGCAACAGAGCGCAGTCTACTTCACCGCAGGCACGTTCAAGTTCCTGCGCGGCCTGGCCCGCAACAACAACCGCGACTGGTTCGCCGCGCACAAACCGGAATATGAAAGCCAGTTGCGGCAGCCATTCCTGCGCCTGATCGCCGACCTGGCGGAGCCGCTGCGCAAACTCAGCCCGCAGTACGTGGCCAATCCCAAGACGGTGGGCGGCTCGCTGTTCCGCATCCATCGCGACACCCGCTTTTCGGGCGACAAGGCACCGTACAAACCCTGGGCCGGCGCCAGCTTCTACCACCAGGCCACCCGCGGCATCGCGCGCGGCGCCGACGGCACCACCGGCATGATGGGCCGGCTCGACGCGCCGGTGTTCTACCTGCACGTGCAGCCGGGCCAGTGCTTCCTCAGCGGCGGCCTGTGGCACCCCATGCCGGAATCGGTGAAGCGGGTGCGCAGCTACATGGTCAACAACCCGGCGAGCTGGAAGAAGGCCACCCGCTCGGCCGCCTTCACCCGCACGTACGGCGAGCTGGGAGGCGAATCATTGAGTCGCCCGCCGCGCGGCTACGATGCGGAGCACGAGCTGATCGTGGACCTGAAGCGCAAGGACTACGTCTGCAGCGCCCAACTCGACGACGCGGCCCTGTGCGAGCCCGGACTGGTCAAGCTGCTGCTGCGCCACTACAGCACCGCGGCGCCGCTGGTGGACTGGCTGTGCGGGGCCTTGGACCTGGAGTACTGACAAGGACGAAGCCACCCCGCGGCACAGGCCAGACCGATTCGGCACGGCTCACAGCCGCACCGCGAACAGCTCCTTCGAGCGCCGCCAGACGTACAGCACGGTGATCAGAGTGATGCTGGCGCCGAAGACGACCGACGGCACCGTACCCATCAGGCGCGCGGCCACGCCGGATTCGAACGCGCCCAGCTCGTTGGAAACGGTGACGAAGATGCTGTTGACCGACACCACCCGGCCGCGCAGATGGTCCGGCGGCAGCATCTGCAGGATGGTGCCGCGGATCACCACGCTGACGCTGTCGAATGCGCCGGTCAGGAACAGCAGCAGCACCGACAACCAGAAGCTGCGCGATAACGCGAACAGCAGCGTCGCCACGCCGAAGCCGGTGACCACCACCAGCAGGTTGCGCCAGGCGTGGCGGGTGGGCGGGTGACGGGTGCAGGCCAGGATGGTGAGCATGGCGCCCAGCGAAGGCGCGGCGCGCAGCACGCCGAGGCCCTCGGCGCCGGCGTGCAGGATGTCGGCGGCGAAGATCGGCAGGATCGCCACCACGCCGCCGAACAGCACCGAAAACAAATCCAGCGAGATCGAGTACAGGATGATGCGGTTGCCGAACACGAAGCCGATGCCCTGGCGCACACTCTGCCGCAGGCTCTCTCCGGGCGTCGCGGCCGGCGCCGGCGGGCGCGGCCGCAGGCCACGGAACAGCAGCAGCGCCGCCAGCATCAGCGCCAGCACCAGGGCGAGCGTGCCGGTGAGGCCGGCGGCGGCGTAGAGGAAGCCGGCACACAACGGCCCGAGGATGGCGCCGGCCTGCCAGCAAGCGCTGCGCCAGGCGGAGGCGTTGCCGTAGATCTCGCGCGGCACGATGAAGGCGGTGAGCGAACTCGCCGCCGGCGAGAAGAAACCGCGCGCCAGTCCGAGCGCGGCGATCACGCCATAGATGGTGGCCAACAGCGTGGACTGCGCGATACGCGCGCGCGTTTGCGGCAGGGTCACCCACAGCAGCACGACCGAGGAACACAGCACGAAGCTCAGCGCCAGCAGCATGATGCGGCGGCGGTCGTAGCGGTCGGCGACGTGTCCGCCGAACAGCGCCAGGGCGATGAACGGCACCGCCTCGGCCAGACCCAGCAGGCCCAGCACCAGCGGGTCGCGCGTCAGGGTGTAGAGCTCGTAGCCCAGCGCGACTTCCTGCACCAGCACCGCGATGGTGAACAGGAACACGCCGGCCAGCACGTTGCGGAACTCGGCATAGCGCAGCGCGGCGAGGGCGTCGCGGCGCGGCGCGGCGGTTTGCGGCGGAGCGGATTCGGGCATGCCTACCACGGCTTCAGCGAGGGCCGCTATTGTCCTCGTTTTCCGGCTGCGCGCCAGTCAGGCGCACGGCGGCGGCGTACAGCACCTTGCGCGGCGCCCCGCTGATCTCCGCCGCGAGGCGGGCGGCCGCGGAAGCGGGCAGCTCGCGCAGCAGCAGGCGCAGCACGCGCTCCCCCTCGGCCAGGTCGGCGGCCTGCTGCGCGCCCTCGATCAGCAGGACGAATTCGCCGCGGCTGCGGTTGGCGTCCGCCGCCTGCCATTCGAGCAGGCCGGCGGCGGTGCCGCTGTAGGTCTCCTCGAAACGCTTGCTCAGTTCGCGCGACAGCGCCACGCGCCGCTCCGGTCCAAGCACGGCGACGAGGTCGGCGAGCGCCTCGCCGATGCGATGGGCCGACTCGTAGACGATAACGGTGCGCGGCTCGCGGCCGAGCTGTTCCAACCGCGCCCTGCGCGCTCCCGGCTTAGGCGGCAGGAAGCCGGCGAACACGAAGGCGTCGCTGGGCAGGCCGGACACCGACAGCGCCGCCACCGCGGCGCAGGGACCCGGTACCGCGTAGACCGGCACGCCGGCGGCGCGCGCGGCCCGCACCAGGGCAAAACCGGGGTCGGAGATCAACGGCGTGCCCGCGTCCGAAATCAGCGCCAGGGAGGCGCCGCCCTGCAGGCGCCGCACCAGGTCGGCGGCGATGCGGTCCTCGTTGTGCTCGTGCAGGGCCAGCAGAGGGCGCTGGATGCCGCAATGGGCCAGCAGCACGCCGCTGGTACGGGTGTCCTCGGCGGCGATGGCGTCCACCGCCGCCAGCACCTCGCGGGCGCGCGGCGAAAGATCGCCCAGGTTGCCGATCGGCGTGGCGACCACATACAGGGCGCCGGGTCTGACAGTGTGACCCGTGTCTTGTTGCGGGCTGGGCGCGTCATCCTGCTGCGTGATGGTCATGTCATACTTTAACGGATGAGCCCTCGCAGATTGATTCCCCCCGCCCTGCTGCTGCTGGCGGTGCATGCCGGTTGCGCCGCCCGCCCGGCCGCCACCGAGAGCGCGCCCGCCGTGGCGGTGCAAGCCCAGAAGACAGCGCCCGCCGGCGACTACGCCGCCAATGCACGGGCGCTGGAACAAACCGCGGCGCAGATGGCCCCGCCGCAGAGCTACGACTACCACCTGCGCGCGGCCGAGACCGCCGCCGACGGCGGCGATTTCGCCTACGCCGGCCGCATCCTGGACGCGCTGCCGGTCCCCACGCTGGATCCCGAGCTGCAGTTGCGCGTGCGGCTGGTGCGCGCCCGCGCGGCGCTGGCGCGCAACGACACGGCCGGCGCCCTGTGGATCCTGTCGCCGGGCTACCCGCAGGGCTCTCCCCTGGCCGAACGGGTGCTGCTACTGCGCGGGCGCACCCTGTTCCGTCTCAACGACCCGGTGGGGGCGACGCAGGCGCTGGTGCAGCGCGAGCGCCTCCTCGGCACGCCGGCGGCGGTGGCGGAGAACCACGATGCGATCTGGTCGGGCCTGAGCGCCGGCCCGCTGGACTCGGCGCTCGCGCGTGCCGGCAACGCCGACCCGGTGACGCGTGGCTGGGTGGAACTGGCCAACCTGGCCCGCCGCAATGCCTCCCTGGAGCTGTACGAGGGCTGGCGCCAGCGTTATCCCGGCCACCCGGGGCAGGATCGGCTGGCTGGCCTGATGATGCCGAATGCGCCGCCCCTGGCCGCGCCGCCGGCTCCCGCCAATGCCCAGCCGTCTCCAGCAGCGCCGGTAGCGGCCGCGCCCGGCGCGGCACCCGCCACGGCCTTTTCGACGCTGCCGGCCAAAGCCGGCTTCTATGCCCTGCTGCTGCCGCAGGGCGGGGGCCTGAGCGCCATCGGCGAAGCGATCCGCACCGGCTTCACCGCGGCGGCGGCGCGCGCCGGCGGCAACGCCGACCTGCGCGTCTATGACGCCGGCAATCCTGCCGCAGCCGCCAGCGCCTACAACCAGGCGGTGAGCGAGGGTGCCGGCGTGGTGGTCGGCCCGCTGCTGCGGGGTGACGTGAACGCCTTGAGCCAGGGCGGCGGCATCCGCACGCCGGTGCTGGCGCTCAACTACCTGGACAGCGGCCGCAACGGCCCGCCCGGCTTCTACCAGTTCGGCCTGGCGCCCGAGGACGAGGCGCGCGCCGCCGCCGAGGACGCGGTGGCGCGTGGCCTGCGGCGAGCGCTGGTGCTGGTGCCGGAGACCGAACGCGGCAGCCGCGTACTGGCGGCGTTCTCGCAGCACCTGGGCGAACTGGGCGGCGACACCGTGGCCACCGGTCGCTATTCGGGCGAACCGAAGAACTGGTCGGCACCGGTCAGCAGCCTGCTGCACTACCGTCCGGTGGAGGACCGCAAGAAGGCGGCCGAACTGCGTGCCAATGCCGCGCCCGGGGTCGACCCGCAACGGCGCAACGATTTCGACTTCGTCTTCATCGACGCCGGCGCCAGCCAGGCGCGCATCCTGTGGCCGCTGTTCCGCTACTACCACGCCGAGCGCATGCCGATCTACGACACCGCCGCGGTGAACGAGGGCCAGGGCGACGCCGACCTGGCGGGCATCCGCTTCTGCGACGCGCCGTGGATGCTGGACGCCGGCGATACCTGGAACGCATTGCGCGGCGCTGCCCTGAGCGGCCGCAGCCCGGACCTGGCGCGCTTCTACGTGATGGGCGACGACAGCTACACGCTGGCCCTGCGCCTGAGCCAGAACAGCCTGCACCCGCTGGACGAGCTGCCGGGCGCCAGCGGCACCCTGCGCGTCGGCGACGACGGCGCCGTCCACCGCGGCCTGGTCTGCGCCCAGACCACCGAGGGCCGGCCCAGGCTGCTCGACGCGCCCGGCCCGGCCGCGCAATGAACGACCGCGCCGCCGCCGGCGCGGCAGCCGAAGCGCGCGCGCAGCAGCACCTCGAACGGCGCGGCCTCAAGCTGGTGACACGCAACTGGCGCTGCCCCGGCGGCGAACTGGACCTGGTGATGCGCGATGCCGCGACCCTGGTCATGGTGGAAGTGCGCAAGCGCAGCCGCAGCGACTACGGCGATGCCTTCGAGTCGGTGCATGCGCGCAAGCGCGGCCGCATCGTCCACGCCGCGCGGTCGTTCCTGGCGGCGCATCCCGAGCACGAGCGCAGCCCGGTGCGCTTCGACGTGGTGGCGGTCGGCGGTGGCGGCGAGGTGGAGTGGCTGCAAGCCGCATTCGACACGGAGAACTGAAGATGAGTCTGCAACAACGGGTACGCGCCCATTTCGAGGCCAGCATCGAGACCAAGCGGCGCACGCTCGACGCCGCACTGCCGGTGATCGTCGCGGCAGCCGAGCACATGGCGACGGTGCTCAAGACCGGCGGCAAGGTGCTGGCCTGCGGCAACGGCGGCTCCGCCGCCGACGCGCAGCATTTCGCCGCCGAGCTGACCGGCCGCTTCGAGCGCGAGCGCCCCGGCCTGGCCGGCATCGCGCTCACCACCGACACCTCGGCGCTGACCGCCATCGCCAACGACTACAGCTACGAGCAGGTGTTCTCCAAGCAGGTGCAGGCCCTGGTGCGGCCGGGCGACCTGCTGCTGGCCATCTCCACCTCCGGCAACTCGCCTTCCGTGCTCAAGGCGATCGAGGCCGCGCACGATGGCGGCGCCAGCGTGATCGCGCTCACCGGCAAGGACGGCGGCAAGATGGCCGCGCAGATCCGCAGCGGCGATTTCGAGCTGCGCGCCGTCAGCGGCGTCACCGCGCGCATCCAGGAAACCCACATCCTGTTCCTGCACTGCCTGTGCGATGCCGTGGACCAGATCCTGTTTCCCGTCTGACCGGTCCCGACCAGCCGCGGCGCCGTGACCGCCGAACTCGACCCGGCCGCGCGCCGCAGCCTGCTGCAGATCCTGCCCCCCGACCGGCTGCTGCTCGATCCCGCCGACTGCCTCGCCTACAGCTATGACAACAGCCGCCGCTCGGCCATGCCGCAAGCGGTGGCGCTGGCCGCCAGCGCATCCGAAGTGCAAGCCCTGGTGGCGGCCTGCTGCGAGCACCGCGTGCCGCTGGTGGCGCGCGGACGCGGCACCAGCACCACCGGGGCGGCGGTACCGGTCGCCGGCGGCCTGGTGCTGTCGCTGGAGCGCATGAACCGCATCCTGCGGCTGGTGCCGGGCGACCGCCTGCTCGAATGCGAGGCGGGCGCGCTCAACGGCGAAGTGCAGGCGGAAGCGGCGCGGCACGGGCTGTTCTGGGCCCCCGACCCGAGCAGCGCCGGTTATTCCACCGTCGGCGGCAACCTGGCCTGCAACGCCGGCGGCCCGCGCGCGGTGAAGTACGGCACGGCGCGCGACAACGTGCTGGGACTGGACGCCGTCGGCAGCGACGGCGTGGCCCTGCGCACCGGCTGCCGGACCACCAAGGGCGTGGTCGGCTACGACCTCACGCGCCTGCTGGTAGGCTCCGAGGGCACCCTGGCGGTGATCACCCAGGCGACGCTCAAGCTGCTGCCACGGCCCGAGACCCGGCGCATGCTGCGCGCCGCCTACCGCGACGTGGCGGCCGCCGCCGCCGCGGTGGCGCGGCTGATGGCGCAGCCGGAAACCCCAAGCAGCCTGGAATTCCTCGACGGCGAAGCGGTGCGCCTGGCGCAGAGCCAGCGCGACTGCGGGCTGGGTGCCGAAGTCGGCGCGCTGCTGCTGCTGGAGGTCGACGGCGCCGCCGCTTCGATCGGACACGCGGTTGCAGCGGTGTCCGCCGCGGCTGCCGGCGATGGCCTGTTGGATCTGCGCGCGGCACGCGACGAGGCCGAGGCCGACACGCTATGGGCGGTGCGCAAGGCGCTGTCGCCGGCGCTGCGCAGCCTGGCCCCGAAGAAGGTCAACGAGGACGTGGCGGTGCCGGTGTCGCGCCTGCCCGAGCTGGTGGCGGGCATCGCCGAGCTGTCGCGGCGCCATGCCCTGCGCATCGTCACCTTCGGCCACGCCGGCAACGGCAACCTCCATGTCAACCTGTTGGCCAATCCCGACGACGCCGTCCAGATGAAGGCGATCGAGTCCTGCCTGGGCGAGGTGTTCCGGCTGGTGCTGCGCCTGGACGGCACCCTCTCCGGCGAGCACGGCGTCGGGCTCGACAAGCGCGACTTCGTCGCCTGGGAGATCCAGGAAGCGGCACTGGAGCGCATGCGCGGCATCAAGCGGGTGTTCGATCCGAAAGGGATTCTCAATCCGGGCAAGGCCTTGCCGGGGATCTGAAGCGAAGCCGGCAATTCAGGCTCCTTTCCGTTCAGCCGGTCCGTGCCTCCGAATCAAGGCGGTACCATCGTTGGACTTCCAGGCCGGCTGCGTCGCCGCAGCGCCCTACTTCACCACCCGCAATTTCGGCCTGCCGCCCGGCTTGGGCGGGGTCGGCGGCTCGTCCTGGCCCGGCGCCGCAGGCGCGGGCGCGGCCGCCGGCAGTGGTTCCGGCTCGCCGAACACGATGCCCTCGCCGTTCTCCCGCGCATAGATCGCCAGCACCGCGCCGCTGGGCACCACGATATCGACCGAAGCGCCGCCGAAGCGCGCCGAGAAGAACAGGGGCTCGTCCTCCAGGTTCAGTTCGCGTACCGCCATCGGGCTCAGGTCGAGCGTGATGCGACCCTCCTTGACGTGGCTTTTCGGCACGGCCACGCCGGGATAGTCGGCCGTCACCAGCAGGTAAGGCGTGTAGCCGTTGTCCACCGCCCAGGCGTAGATGGCGCGGATCAGATACGGTCGGCGCGAACGCGAGATGCTGCTCATCGGGATCTCCTGGGCGCCACCTCGTAGCAGCGCCGGTAGGCCGGGCGCGCGGACAGCCGCGCGGCATATTGGCGCAGTGCCTGCGCCTGCTCCGGCAATTCGACACCGCGCTGCTGCAGACGATGCAGCAGCGCACCCCAGCCGCAGTCCACCAGGGTGTAATCGCGGCCGAGAATGTAGCCCTGCGCGGCGAAATGGCGGCCGCCGGCCTGCAAGCGCTGCAGCAGCTCACTGCGCGCGCCTTCCATCGCGCGCCGGACTTCGCCTTCCAGCGCTTCGACCAGCGGAAACAATTCATGCTCCAGGCTGTGCAGGGCCATGCGCACCCGGGCCCGCCCCGCGGGCGCCTGCGGCATCAGCGGCGGGTGCGGGTAGCGCTCGTCGATGTACTCGACGATCACGCGTGCTCCTGCGATCACGCCCTCGCGATCCGCCAGGGTGGGCAGGCTCAGCGCGGGGTTGAGGACCAGGAAGTCCTCGTCGACGGCGGCGCCGGGCTTGATGAAACGCACCTGGGCACCGTCCACGTCCTTCTCCGCCAGCACCAGCCGCGCCCAGTCGCTGGCCAGCGAATCGCCGACAAAAAGCATCAAGCCCGCGTTGGGCGCGGGCTTGATGGGAGCTTGTGCCGGCTTATGGCGGCTGCGCATGATAGCCTCTAGTGCACGTCGCGCCAGAATTCCTTCTTCAGAAGGTAGGTCAGCGGCAACAGCAGGAACACGAGATAGAAGATCACGTGCCAACCGGTGGACACGCGCTCCTGCTGCACCGGCTCGGCGGTGTAGGTCAGGAAGTTGGTGAGGTCGGTGACGAAGGCTTTGTATTCTTCAGGGGTCATGCTGCCGGCCTGCACCAGCTTGAGCGGCAGCTCATCCTCGGCCGGAGCCGAGCCCTTGGCCGGTTCCACCTTGACCTGCCAGCCCTGCAGCTCGCCCAGCACCGCCGGCATCGACACACCGGGCAGGTAGAGGTTGTTGACGCCGAGCGGACGGCTGGAATCGAGATAGAAGCCCATCAGGTAGGAATAGACCCAGTCCGCGCCACGCGCCTTGGTCTCCAGGCTGAGGTCCGGCGGGATGCGGCCGAACCACTGCTCGGACTGCGCCGGCATGGCGGTCAGGACAGGGTCGCCGACCTTGGCCGCGCCGAAGATCAGGTTCTGCTTGAGCAGCTCGTCGGAGATGCCGAGGTCCTGGCCCATGCGGCTGTAGCGCAGGTACTTGAGCGAATGGCAGCCCGAGCAGTAGGCCATGTAATCGCGCGCGCCACGCTGCAGCGAGGCGGTGTTGCCGGTGCTGGCCTCGAACGGCAGCGGGTTGATCTCTTCCTCGGCGTACGCGGCAGGCGCCAGCAACAGGGAGGTCAGCAGGAGAGCAACACCCGCCAGGACGATACCCCCAACACCCCGATTAGTCACGAGCCTCATGCGGTCACCCGTTGCGGTTCCGGCTTGGTTGATCCGAGCTTGCTGTAGATGGGCATGCCAAGGAAGAAGAAGAAGTAGTACAGCGTGCCGATGCGCGCCACCAGGGTGCGCTCGGGGCTGGGCTTGTGCATGCCGAGGTAGTTGAGGATGATGAAGTCGATCGCGAACAGTACGACCAGGATCTTGAACATCGGCCCCTTGTAGCGGATCGACTTGACCGGGCTGCGGTCGAGCCAGGGCAGGAAGAACAGCACCACCACTGCGCCGAACATCACGATCACGCCCCAGATCTGGGTGCCGGCGAAGGAGGGCACCGCGCGCAGCATGGCGTAGAACACGCCGAAGTACCACGCCGGGGTGATCTCTTCCGGCGTCACCTGCGGGTTGGCCGGGATGTAGTTGGGTTTCTCCAGCACATAGCCGCCACCGTCCGGGGCGAAAAAGATCACCGCGCTGAAGATGATCAGGAACACGGTCACGCCGACGATGTCCTTCACGGTGTAGTACGGGTGGAACGGGATGCCGTCGAGCGGGATGTGGGTGACCGGGTCCTTGTTCTTCTTGATCTCGATGCCGTCGGGGTTGTTGGAGCCGACCTCGTGCAGGGCGATCAGGTGTGCCACCACCAGGCCCACCAGCACGAACGGCAGCGCCACCACGTGCAGCGAGAACAGGCGGTTCAGCGTCGCGTCGGCCGGGTTGAAGTCGCCCTGGATCCAGGTCTGCAGGGCGTCACCGACGTAGGGGATGGTGCCGAACAGGGAGATGATCACCTCGGCGCCCCAGTAGGACATGTTGCCCCAGGGCAGCACGTAGCCGCAGAAGGCCTCCGCCATCAACGCCAGGAAGATCAGCGCGCCGAAGATCCACACCAGCTCGCGCGGCTTGCGGTGGGAACCGTAGAGCAGGCCGCGGAACATGTGCATGTACACGACCAGGAAGAAGGCCGAGGCTCCGGTGGCGTGGAGGTAGCGGATCAGCCAGCCCCAGGACACGTCGCGCATGATGTACTGCACGGAGTCGAAGGCGGTTTCCGCGCCCGGCTTGTACTGCATGGTGAGGAAGATGCCGGTCAGCAGCTGGTTGACCAGCACCAGCAGCGCCAGCGAGCCGAAGTAGTACCAGAAGTTGAAGTTCTTCGGGGCGTAGTACTCGGACAGGTGGTCCTTCCACAGCTTGGTCGCCGGGAAGCGGTCGTCGATCCAGCCGAGGAAGCCGGTGGTCTTGTGCGGATTGGGGATGATCGCCATGGTCGGTGGTGTCCTAGGCCTTCTGGTCTTCACCGATGATCACCAGCGTGTCGCTGGCGTAACGGTGCGGCGGCACTTCCATGTTCTTCGGCGCCGGCTGGCCGGAGTAGACGCGGCCGGCGAGGTCGTACTTGGAGCCGTGGCAGGGGCAGAAGTAGCCGCCGAGCCAGTTGGGGTCGATGGCGGGATCCGGATGATCCGGACGCAGCTTGGGCGAGCAGCCGAGGTGGGTGCACTTGCCGTTCATCACCAGGTATTCCGGCTTGATCGAACGGTGGTCGTTCTTGCAGTAGTCCGGCTGCCTGGAGATCTCGCTGTTGGGATCGGCCAGCACGCTGGCGCCCTTGGCCAGGTTGTCGACCATCTCCTTGGAGCGCTTCAGCACCCAGATGCTGGAGCCGCGCCAGACGAAGGTGACCTGCTGGCCCTCCTCGATCTTGGCGATGTCCGCCGCCACCGGCGCGCCGAGGGCCTGGGCCTTGGCGCTGGGTTTCAGCGATGCGAGAAACGGCCAGATCACGGCGAGGGTGCCACCGGCACCCACGACGCTCGTGGCAGCGGTGAGGAAGCGGCGGCGGTTGCCGTCGACGCCTTCGTTGCTCATTTGCTTGGCGACCTCTGGAATACCAACATTGAACCGTACTATCCCTGGGGAATTTCCCTGAGCAGCCCCGTACAGCCTTCCCGGAGGGAGCGGGCTGCAAATTCTTGTCATTATAACGGCCGGGCCGGGGGCAGTCACCGTCGCGGCGGGCTTCCCGGCGTACTTAGAACTGATACTTCACGAAAAACTGCGCAAAATCGCGGTCCGACAGGGTGTTGAAGGCCCCGCCGCCCCAGTACCAGGTGTAGCCGAGGTCGAAGGACAGGGCCGACTTGTAGCGCGCCTCCACCAGGGTATTGACCTGCTTGCGGCCGGCCAGGAAGTTGCCGGCCGGTCCGGGCGAGGTGCCCTGCACGTCCTGCGCATAGATGACGGTCGGCTGCACGCCGACGCCCGGCAGCACATTCTCGTACTTGAAAATGCCGATCAGGCGGTAGCCGTAGGAGAAGGCCCGCGGGTAGCCGGTGGGGTCCTGCTGGTGCGGGTTGAAGCGCAGGCCGTCCGCACCCACGGCACAGTCCGGCGTGGTCGAGCAGGCCTGGCGCGAACCATTGGCGCCGGAGCCGTCGGCGCCGGCGGCGTAGTAAATGCCCGGTGCCGAGAGCTGCAGCCGGTCCAGCGGCGGCAGTTGCGGCACGAAGGTACCGCCGAACTCGCCGATGAGCTGCACCTGATCGGCGCCGAAGGGATTGGCGGTGGCGCCGAGCACACGGGTGGTGCCGAGGTTGAACTCGTAGACCTGGAAGCGCTCGTAGCCGCGGATGTAGCTGTTGGGCGGGTTCTCGCCGATGACGCCGCCGCGGTACGGAATGATGAAGTTGGGGAAGGCACGGGCCACGCCGGGCACGGCGCCTGCGAGCACGCCGAGCGTGTCGTTGTAGGGCACCTGGCCGGCGGCGTTGGTGAAATCGCTGCGGCCGTAGTGGATGAGGTTGTTGCTCTCGTTGTAGCCGAGCCCGCCCAGGGCGGTGCCGGCGCAGTGCAGGCCGGGGTTGCTGCAGCTGGTCAGGGTGGGCCCCAGCGCGGCGAACGCCAGGTCCTGCTGGTCCACCTGCAGCGGCAGGTTCGGCCGGTAGGCCACTTCGCCCTGGATCGAGTAGTCGCCCACCGTGGTGTTGAAGCTCAGGCCGATCAGGTGGATGTCCTCGGGGTACTCGAGGAAGAACTTGGGCGAGTCCAGCGGCGCCACGTTGCTGGTGGCCTTGGCCGGGTTGACCAGGTGGAACAGCGGCAGGTCAGGGCAGTCGAGCAGGAAGCTGGCAAAGTTGTTGGCGTCGTTGTGGCGCGAATTGCCGGCGGCGCGGGCGCAGCTCGCGTTGGCCGAGATGAAGCTGGCGTACGGCAGCCGGGAGTTGTAGTGCATGTAGTACGCGGCGAGGTCGGTGCCGTTGCTGATGGATTCGGCGAAGTAGTCGAGCTTGATGCCGAACTGGCCGGAGCTGCGCGGCCGACGGTCGGGCTCGCGCTGGATGGTCAGCGTGGAGTTGGTGAGCAGGGCCAGCGGGTTGTACTGCAGGAAACCTACGCTGTCGGGATCGTAGGGCGCCCCGCCGAAGCTGACGCTGGCGCTCTTGCCGGCGTTGCCGGTGCCGTTGTTGGTGTCCGAGAAGAAGCTGCCCGGCGCCGGCGACTCCAGCGATTTCCACTCGAGCTGGTAGAAGCCCTCCACGGTGGTGTTGGGCAGCGGCTCCAGGCTCAGGTCGATCATGTTGAGCGGGATGAAATCCTCCTCGACCTGGTTGCCCACGCGGTTGTAGTTGTTGGCATTGATGGGGTTCGCCTGGTTGATGCTGTTGATGACCAGGGTGGTGCTCTCGCCCCAGTTCACGACCTGGCGGCCGATCTTGAAGCTGAGCTTGCGGTCCTCGCTGAACGGCAGCGGCAGGCTGCCGTAGAAGTAACTGTCCAGGTACTGCAGGTTGGTGCCGACCTGTTTGAGCACCGCACCGTCGGTGCGCTTGCTGCGCACCAGCTCGCCGGGCCCGAATACCTTGCCGCCCGGATAGGGCAGCAGCAGCGGCGTGCGCGGGCTGACGCCGACATTGGGATCGTTCTTGTTCTGGGCGTTGATCTCGTCGGGATTGGTCTGGGTGAAGTCGTTGTTGACGAAGTCGTAGAAGTAGAGCACGCGCCCGAACAGCCCGAAGCCCTTGTAGGTGGCGGTGAGGTCGGTGGTCTCCTTCGCCACCGCTTCGACGAAATGGTACTTGGCGTAGTTGAGGTCGCCCAGGTCACCATTGATCGATGCCGCCCCGGGTGAGCGCACCAGCTGCTGGGCCGGGAAGACCTGGTCCTTGAACACGCCCTGGCAGGACTGGTAGGGCACGCCGCAGACATTGCGGTTGAGGTCGCTCTTGGGAATGAGGTCGGCGCTGGGCGCCTGCATGCGGACAGCGCCGCCGGCGGTGAAGGTGTTGTTGAGCACCAGCTTGACCTGGTCGTCCCCGACCGGGATGGTCTCGCTGATCGCGTGGGCCGCGCGCGGCAGCACCAGGCCCGCCAGCGCCAACAATAGCGCGGCAGCGTTGCGCAGCACCCTGCCCCGCTCCCGTTCGAATTCCCCGAAGTCCCCGAAGTCCATTCCTGCTCCCTCTGCGAGCTGCGATGGCCGCCGCACCGGTCCCGGCGCGCATTCCACACAGCCTCTGTTGGGGCGCAGCTTACCGCTTCCTGCCGATGAATCAACCGCGGTGCAACATTTTCCCTACATTCCCCAGCCGGTCAGCGGCCGGTGACAGGCGCAGCAGCGGCCAGGGGCCAGGGGCAACAGGTCCGGGCGCTGCTCCGCGCAGACCGCGACGGCACGGCCGCAACGCGGCTGGAACACGCAGCCGTTGGTCGGTTGGCCCGGCGTGGGGGGCTGGCCCGGGATCGGCTGCAAGGGCTGGCCCGGGGGCGCGTCCAGCCGGGGCCGGGATGCCAGCAGGCCGGCGGTATAGGGATGGCGCGGCTCCGCCAGCAGGGCCGCGGCCGGGCCGGATTCCATCACGCGGCCCGCGTACATGACGAGGATGCGTTCGCAGACCTCGGCGACCACGTCCAGATCGTGCGAGATGAGCAGCAGGGCCAGTCCGAGGTCGCGCTGCAGTTGTTCGAGCAGCACCAGGATCTCCGCCTGCACCGTCACGTCGAGCGCCGTGGTGGGTTCGTCCGCGACCAGCAGCGCCGGGCGGCACAGCAGCGCGGTGGCGATGAGCACGCGCTGGCGCATGCCGCCGGAGAGCTCGTGCGGGTACTGCGCCAGCCGGGCCACGGCATCGGTGATGCGCACAGCGTCGAGCATGCGCGCGCTCTCGGCGAGGGCGGCGGCACGCGGCAGGCCGCGGTGGAGGCACAGCACCTCCGCCATCTGCGTGCCGATGCTGAGATAGGGATTGAGGCTGGTCATCGGGTCCTGGAACACCAGGGCGATGCGCGAGCCGCGCAGGCGGTTCCAGTCGCGCTCCGCCAGCCCCAGCAGTTCGCGCCCTTCGAAGCGCACGCTGCCCCGCAAGCGCGCCCGCGCCGGCAGCAGGCCCAGCAAGGCCAGCGCGGTCTGGCTCTTGCCCGAGCCCGATTCGCCGACGATGCCAAGCGTGGCGCCGGCTTCGAGCTCGAAGCCGACGCCCTCCACCACGCGCGCGCCGGCGTATTCGATGCTGAGGGCTTCGACTTGCAGCAGCGGAGGCGATGCGGACACCGGTCAGCGCTCCTTCGGGTCGAGCGCATCGCGCAGGGCGTCGCCCAGGAAGTTCAGGCACAGCAGGGTGACCGACAGGAAGGCGGCCGGCACGCCCAGCGCCCAGGGCGCGGTCTCCATGGCGTGGGCGCCGTCGCTCACCAGGGCGCCCCAGCTCGTCCGCGGCTCGTTGACGCCGAGGCCGAGAAAGCTGAGGAAGGATTCCACCAGGATCACCTGGGGAACGGTGAGGGTGGCGTACACCACCACCACGCCGAGCAGGTTCGGCACGATATGGCGGCGGATCACGGTGGCCGGCCGCGCGCCGGCGACCAGCGCCGCCTCGACGAACTCGCGCTGGCGCAGGCTGAGGGTCTGTCCGCGCACGATGCGCGCCATGTCGAGCCAGTTGACGCCGCCGATGGCCAGGAAGATCAGCAGAATGTGGCGACCGAAGAACACCGTCAGCAGGATCACGAAGAACATGAACGGCAGGGCGTAGAGCACGTCCACCGCGCGCATCATCAACGCATCGACACGGCCGCCGGCGTAGCCCGCGACCGCGCCGTAGGTCACGCCGATCAGCAGCGACACCAGCGTCGCCGCCAAGCCCACCAGCAGGGAGATGCGGCCGCCGTAGCAGGCGCGCGCGAACAGGTCACGTCCCAGCTCGTCGGTGCCGAGCCAGTGTCCGCCGGACAGGCCTGGCGGCGCCGACCAGGCGCCGTCAAAGTCGACCGCGTCGTAGGGCCAGGGGGAAAGCATGGGGCCGAAGATGACCAATAGGACGATCACGGCGAGAACAGACCCAGCGACCGCGGCGGCGCGGTCCCGGAACAGTGCTGGCAATGTCCCGGCCAAGTAGCTAGGCCTGCGTCACGCTCCCCTCTCCCGCTTGCGGGAGAGGGGCAGGGGGAGAGGGGCTTTTGCGCTCAACGAACAAGCGGATACTCTCCAATACCGCAGCGGTATCCGAAAGGACGTCGTGGTTCCAAAATCGCAATACGGTGAATCCTTGTGCGCTTAACCACTCGTCGCGTATGCGGTCCCCGTCTCGCCGCTGCTCATTGTGAGGTCCGCCGTCCACTTCGACAACAAGCGCATACTCAAAGCAGACAAAGTCGACAACATACGGCCCTACAGGTTTTTGTCGCTTGAATTTCAAACCCTGGAAGCGATGCGCACGCAAGCGATACCACAAGCGCAACTCCGCCTGGGTCGGATTCTTGCGCAGCCGCTTGGCGCGGTTGACCGATGTTGACTTCTTGACGTCTGGCAAAAGCCCCTCTCCCCTACCCCTCTCCCGCAAGCGGGAGAGGGGAAACACTACGACTCACCCAATCTCACGCGTGGATCCAGCACCCCGTACAGCAGGTCCACGATGAAGTTGAACAGGATGATCAACGCCCCGTAGAACAGCACCACGCCGAGCACCAGCGTGTAGTCGCGGTTGAGCGCCGCCTGCACGAAGTAACGCCCGATGCCGGGAATGCCGAACACCTGCTCCACCACCACCGAGCCGGTGACGATGGCGGCGGCGGCGGGTCCCAGGTAGGACAGCAGCGGCAGCGCCGCTGGCTTGAGTGCGTGGCGCCAGACGATCAGGCGCAGCGGCAAACCCTTGGCGCGCGCGGTGCGGATGAAGGGGGCGCCGAGCACCTCGATCAGCGAGGCGCGCGCCAGGCGGGCGACGGCGGCGATCTGCGGCAGCGCCAGGGTGACGACGGGCAGTACCGCGTCTGCGACGCCGTGCCTGCTCCAGCCGCCGGCCGGCAGCCAGTTCAGGGTGACGGCGAACAGCAGGATCAGCAGCGGCGCCACCACGTAGCTGGGCAGCGAGATGCCGAACATCGCCAAGGCCATCAACATCCGGTCCGCCGCGCTGTTGCGGCGCAGGGCGGCGGCGCAACCCAGGGCGCCGCCGAGCAGCACGGCGAGCAGGATGGCGCAGGCGCCCAACCGGAACGAGACCGGCGCGCCGCTGCCGATCAGTTCGGCCACGCGGAAGCCCTGGTACTGGAACGAAGGTCCCAGGTCGCCGCGGGTGAGGCCGCCGAGATAGTGCAGGTACTGGCGCACCAGGGGTTCGTCGAGATGGTATTCGGCACGCAGGGTCTGCTCGATCTGCGGCGGCAGCGCCCGCTCGCGGTCGAAGGGCCCGCCCGGCGCGGCGCGCATCAGAAAGAACGCCAGGGTCACCAGCAGGAGCAGGGTCGGAACGGCGCCGAGCAGGCGCTTGAATGCGTAGCTAAGCATGGACTGTAGCCGGAACATTCTCAGTCCAGGGCGCGTCCAGAGTTGTTCCCCTCTCCCGCTTGCGGGAAAGGGGACAGCACTGTGTGCGCCTCGACGGAAAACGCTCCCGGTCCATGCGGTTCAATGCGGCAGCAGCCGCAGGTCCTTGCTGTAGTGGATGTCGAGCGGATTGTCGCGCCAGCCGCCGACCCAGGGTTTCACCAGGTGCTTGGATTCGTAGTAGTAGATCGGCAGGATCGGGTTGTCGGCGAGCAGCAGCCCTTCGGCCTGCTGCAACAGGCCGCGCCGCCGCGCGGCATCGGGTTCCTGCTGCGCCTGGGCCAGCAGCGCGTCGTAAGCGGGATTGGCATAAGCCTCGTCGTTCTGGCTGTCGAAACTGCGCAAAATATTGAGAAAGGCGCCGGCGTCGTCGTAGTCGGCGATCCAGCCGCCGCGGAACACCTCCGTCTGCGCCCTGGACCGGCGGTTCTGCAGGAACACCTTCCACTCCTCGTTGACCAGGCGGGTCTGTACACCGAGCCGCTGCTTCCACATCGCGGCGATCAGGATGGCGATGCGGCGATGATCTTCGCTGGTGTTGTAGCGCAGCTCCACTTCCAGCGGATGCCCGGCGCCGTAGCCAGCCTCGGCGTAGAGGCGCTGCGCCTCGGCCACGCGCCGCTCGCGCGGCCAGTCCGCCCACGGCGGACGCTGCGGCGTGTAGCCCGCGGTGCCCGGCGCCACCAGGCCATAGGCAGGCAGCACGGCGTCCTGCAGCAGCTTGCCCGCGATCAGCTCGCGGTCGATGGCCATGCTGAGGGCCTGGCGCAGTTTGGGGATGTCCTTGAACGGTGCCCGCCGCAGGTTGTAGCCGTACCAGTAGCTGCCGATGTACGGCGCGATGTGCAGGTCACCGGGAAACAGGCCGCGCAGCCAGCGCGCCTGGTTCATCGGGATGGTATAGGTGCAGTCGAGTTCGCCGGCGCGGTAGCGCTTGAGTTCCGAGGCCAGATCCTCGGTGGGAACGTAGATCACCTCGTCGATGGCGGTGTGCGCATTGTCCCAGTAGTAAGGGTTGCGCAGCAGGCTCACCTGCGACTGCACCACCCATTCGCCGAGGCGATAGGCGCCGTTGCTGACGAGCCGGCCCGGCCGGGCGAAGTCGCGGCCGTACTGTGCGAGGCTGGGCCGGTGCACCGGAAACGCGGCCGGATGGGCCAACAGGCCCGGTAAGTAGGGAGCCGGGCCGACGAGACGGATGCGCAAGGTGTGCGCGTCGCGCGCCTCCACCCCCAACCGGTCCGGCGGGAGCTCGCCGCGGCTGATCCCTTCTGCGTTCTCGATCGGCGACAGCAGTTGCGCGTACTTGGAACCGGTAGCCGGGTCCACGCTGCGGCGCAGGCCGGCGACGAAGTCGTCGGCGACCACGGAATCGCCGTTGGACCAGCGCGCATCTTCGCGCAGGTGGAAGGTGTAGGCGAGCCCGTCGTCGCTCACGGTCCAGCGGTCGGCGGCCGCCGGCACCACCTCGCCGACGGGAGAAAAGCCGGTCAGCCCCTCGTAGAGGTCACGCAGCAGGTTGAGGGTGCTCACGCCCTCGCCGCGCTGGGGGTCGAGGGTTTCCGGTTCGGGACCGTTGCCGAGGCGCAGGATCTGCGGCGGCGGGTTCGCCAGTGCCGTTGCGAACAGGCCTGCGGCTCCCGCCAGGGCGAGCGCCGGCAACAGGACGGATCGCAGGCAACACCGGGGGACGGACGCCGCGCTCAAGCGGCGCCGGCCCGGTTCTGGCGCAGGGCGTCCAGGCGCGCCGCCACCTCCTGCAGCCGCGGCAGCAGGGGCGTGATGGCGGCCTCGTTGGTGCGCCACTTGTCCGCGGCCGGGGGAGTCAGTGTGTATGCCGACAGCGGCAATGGACGCTGCAGATAGGCCGCCAGCCGTTCGTCGAACTCCAGGCCGGCGAAGTCGCACACGCGCCGTACCGCAGCCGCCGGGTCGCCGAGGAAGTCGGCATAGTTCAGCGCCATCCAGCGTTCGGACGGGAGCCGCGCCAGATCGTCCAGCACGACTTCGTTGGTGCGGGCCCACTGGAAAGCGGCCACCTCCTCCAGCGGCGCGCCGCGCAGGCTCTGCCAGCCCGGCGGCAGCAGCATCGACCAGGGGCCGTCCCAGCCTGGCAGTTGCGGGTACATGATCCAGCCGCCGGAGCGCCAGGCTTCCATGATGCTGCTGATGTTTTCGTGCGGGTCACGCCAGAGGAACAGGAACTGCGCGTCCGGAAACAGGGCATCGAAGAAGGGGATGCGCAGGGCGTTCTTGGGGGTCTTCTCCAGGAAACGGGCGCCGTCGACACCGGCTGGCCCGCCGTCGCGGTCACGCAGGAGCCCCGCCAGCGCCGCATGGATGTGCTGCCGTACCGTGGCGTCGACATGTGCCTGGGTGAGGCGGTTGGAGTCGACGCCGGGAGCCAGCGGCCGCAGCTGCGGCAGTCCTTCCACCACGCCGTGGGTTTCGCCGCCTGGCGTGTACAGGCCCGGCGCCTGCGCCAGGGTTTCGAACAGCAGCGTGCTGCCGGAACGCGGCGCGGCGACGATCAACAAGGGCCGCCGCAGGGGCCCAACCGTTGCCGGCGCCGGACGATGCGCGGCCGGCCGGGTGTCGGCGGGACCATGCAGCGCGAACCTGAGCACCCGCAGCGCAAACACGTCCACCACCGCCATGCGGTTGCTGGCGCAGACCAGCTCCCGCGGCAGCCTTTCGACCTCGCCGGCGACGTAGTCGCGCAGGCGGCCGAAGTCCACCCAGCCTTCCGGCGTGTCGGCGTAGAGCGACCACAGCGTGCGCCACTCGCGGCAGAACCGCGTGGCCAGCACCACGAAGTGCTCGTAGGCAGGGCGCTCCGGCGCGTCGGGCGCCGATCTCAGGTCGGCCAGCAGGTCGTAGGTCAGCTGCTCGACCTCGGATGGCGGCATCACCACCGACACGTTGTAGCGCTCGCAATGAGGCTGGGCGTCGACTCCCGGGCGGTACCGCAGCAGCGGCAGCTCGGGACGGCGCGCGAAATCCTGGTACTGGCTGGCGCCGACCATGTTCCAGAAGGCGGCGTTGCCGGTGGTGTCGGCGACCAGGTGGACACGATTGCGGCTGCCGCCGTTGTGCACGCGGTGCAGCCGCCAGTTGTCGAAGATCCAGGCCTCGCCCGCCGCCATGTGCACGGTCTTCCCGTCGCAGCTGAAACTCACCTGCGGCTCGGTGAAGACCGGGATGTGGATGCGCACCCGGTGGAACCAATGGTAGTTGCTGTCGCAGTGTTCCGGCACCTCCGCGCCCGGGGCCAGCCGCATCAGCCGCGAGCGGCTGAACACCACCCCGAAATTGGCCAGCACCTGGCGGATATAGGGACAGCGCTGCAGCTGCGGCGTGGGCCGCATGGCGCCGGCCACCCGGTCGTTCTCCTCGCCACCGACCGAGATCAGGCGGATCGCGGTATTGCCCTCGAAACCGTCGGGATGACGCTGCCACTGGTCTTCCGCGAACTGCGCCACCTCCGCCTGCAGGCGCTCGATGTCCAGGAGCAACGGCAGACGGAAGAAGGGGTGGGAAAGCTTCATTGCGCCTCTGGTCGCGGCCGCTGCGCATAATTCCCCTCTCCCGCTTGCGGGAGAGGGTGGCCCGCAGGGCCGGGAGAGGGGCCTTCGGATCCGGTGGAAAGCCCCTCTCCCCTACCCCTCTCCCGCACGCGGGAGAGGGGATCAACGGGTATGACGGGAACAGGCATCGGCAGATTATTGGACAGCCGTGCCACCACGGCAATCCAGACGTCCTTCATTGGCCGCTGCCGGCATAACCGAAGATGCGGACGAACGGCTCCAGCCGCCGCTCCGCCTCGCCGAACCAGCGGCGATAGTGCAGCCAGCGGTTCTGGGAGGAGCGGTAGATCGGCTTGATCACCTGGTGGTAGCTGGGCGTGCCGATGCGGCGGGTGCGCGCATGCTCATGGTAGGCGAGCACCGCCGGGTGCCAGTCCAGGCCCAGGAAAGCCACCAGCCGCCGCGCCTGCGGCTCGAAATCGGCGACCAGGTCCTCGTAGCGCAGATCGAGGCAGCCCGGCCGCAGGCGGGCGCGCTGCTTCAGCCACAGGTCCATGATCTGCTCGTAGATCGGCGCGGCCTGCTCCAGGCTCCAGAATCCATGCGTGGTATCGGTGAAGCTGAAGTTCTGCATGAAGCAGCTCAACACCACGTCGCAGGGATGGCGGATGGCGAAGATCCATTTCGCTTTGGGGAACAGGATCATCGCCAGGTGAATCCGAACCAGGTTGAAGGGGTACTTGTCCACCAGCCGCTTGCCCGGCACACGCCGGATATGGCGTTCGACCTCGGCCCAGTACACCCGGCGCAGTTCCACCACGGCGCCGGCATCGAGGGTCGCAAGCGCCTGGGGATAACCGCCCGGCAGGGCCGCGACTGCCTTCACCACCGCTTCCAGCGCAGGCTTTTCCTCCAGTACCTGCAGCGCGGGATGCGCGTCCAGCATCTGGTCCAGCAAGGTGGTGCCGGAGCGCGGAAAGCCCACAATGAAGATGGGTGCCTCCGCATCCACTCCTTCGGCCTGGTGGACGCGAACCGCATCGTCCAGCGCCGGCTCGTCGGTCAGCCACTGGATGCGCCGCTCGTCGTGAGCCGCCGGGTGATAACGCCGATGGAGGTCGCGGATCAGCACGTTGGCCCGGGTGAAAGCGGCAAAGGCGTCTTCGTAGCGCTGCAGGCGGTCGAGCACGCGGCCGCGTTCGAATTCGAGCTCGCTGAAATAGCGGTCGGGCACCAGGCCTTTCAGCTCTTCCGGGGCCACCTCGCGCGCACGGTCGAACCATTGCACCGACGCCGGGTAATCCCCCGCCCGCGCGCAGATTTTGCCGCGCAGCAACAGGTACAGCGGGCGCTGGTCGGTCTGTTCGGGTACCTGCTGCAGCAGCGCGGTGGCCTCCTCGATCCGGTTGGCGCGTTCGTAGAGGGCGGCCAGGTTGAGCCTGGCGGTGGGTTCCTCCGGGTGGGAGTCGCGCACGAACTGCAACACCGCTTCGGCGCGGGCCACGCGGTCTTCGACGATGCAGAGCTTGGCGTATTGGTAGAGCTCCGGAAGCGGGAACGAGTGCCAGTCCGGCTCCCAGCCCGCCGACAGGTCGGCAACGCTGTCGCGCTGCTCAGTTTCCTGGCAGGCGCGAATGGCGTAGAGCCGCGAGATGTCGTCCGCCGGGTCGCGGGACACCACGTCCTTCAGCACGGCGGCCGCGCGGCTGTACTGGGCGGAGGCGAAACAGCAGATGCCGTAGTTGGCACGGATACCCGGATGCTGCGGCCACTTGAGCATGCCGATTTTGAGGATGTTCAGCGCTTCCAGGGTGTGACCTGCCGCCAGCAGGCTCACCGCGAGGTTCGCGCAGTGCGTCGGATTGTCCGGCTCCGCTTCGGCCAGCCGCCCGAACAGGGAAGCCGCATCCTCGACGCGGCCGGTGCCGGCGCAGGCCAGGGCGATCCATTCGGCACAACGCGCCTCCTCGAACGAGGAGACGCGGCCGATCGAGGTGCGCAAGCCGGCCAGTCCGGCCAGTTCGCCGCGCCCGTAGGCTTGTGCCAGTTTCGCGGAATCCAGTTTCACGCCGTCAGGAAAAAAGCCACCATCGCCATATTGGTATCACACTGGCAAAAAAAGAGGGGGCCGAAGCCCCCTCTTCAACTGCCCCGATCAAGTGCTTACTTGAACTCGAATTTCAGCTTGGCGTAGTAGGCGCGGCCGGTGAAGTCGTAGAACGATGGGTCGGTCGGGTAACCGGTACCGCCGCCGAGCACGTCCGACGCCATGAACTTCGCCTTGGCATCGAACAGGTCGGTGATGCCGAGGGTGAGCGAAGTGCCGATGCGGGCGTACTTGTAGGTGCCGCTGATGTCGACGTAGTTGTTGTCGCCGACCTGACGACGGCAACGGAAGGTCGAACCGCCGACAGTCACGACGTCAGCCGTGCTGGTGCCGCACTGCCCGGCGTCATTCACGTCGATGGCCGAATCGGGCGCACCGTTGAAGTAGATCGAACCTTCGCGGACATTGCCCAGATAGCGGTCATAGATCGTCGCGCTCCACGGTCCCATGTTCCAGTACATGGCGAAGGTGGCCTTGAAGCGCGGGAACGAGCCGTTGCCGCCGCCACCGCCGCCACCGTCGGTCTGTCCGGCCAGGGACTGGTAGTCCACCAGCTGGCCGTTGAGCACCGTGCCGGTCTTCCAGGACTGCAGGTAAGTGACGTCGGTCGTGAACACGAAGTTGCCGGTCTGGATGCCCATGATCTGGGTCTTCGCGTAGTTCAGACGGAATCCGCCGTCGATGCCGGAAGTCGTGGTGAAGCCCAGGTTATTGGTCGGCTCGATGCTCAGGTTCATATTTCCAGAGGAGTCACGGTTGACCCCGCCGGCAAGGTCGCAAAAGGTGCCGAAGTTCTTGCAGGAATTTGCAGAGGACTGGGTCGTCTGCAGGCCGATGTCGTTGCTGATCTTGTAACGGTAGAAGTCGAGCTCGACCGACAAGGGCTTGTAGAACGAGGGGCTGAACACCGCGCCGAAGTCGATGGCGAAGCCCCTTTCCGGCTGCAGGTTCGGATTACCGATGCGTACAGCACTAGCCTGTACGTTTGCCGCCTTGAACGAACCGTCAGTTGGGACGTTCGATCCGCATTCCTTGTCAAGATTTGGCGTTCTCGGATTGGCGGCGCTGCCATACCCGTTGCACGGGTCCGTGAATCCCGGCGAGTCCTGCAACGCCCCCTTGAACAGGTCGTTGACGGTAGGCGCGCGGAACACGTCCGTATAGGTGGCGCGGATCATCAGGTCGCCGTAGGGCCGGTATTCCATGCCGTACTTGGCGTTGACCGTACTGCCGAAACTGGAGTAATCGGAGTAGCGCACGCCAGGCGTGATATCGAGCGATTTTACGAACGGGACGTCTTTCAGCAACGGCACGCGGAATTCGCCGAAGATCTCGCGCACATTGTAGGTACCGGAAGTAATCTGGGAGTTGGCTTCCGATAATGCGAATTGCTGCTCCAAAGCGTCCGGAACGTTGTCAAAATGGTAGCTGCGGTATTCGAAGCCGAACGCCGATCCCACCTCGCCGGCCCAGGTCGGGAACAGGTCCCCGGTCAGCATAGCCAGCACTTGCGACTGGTCCTGTGTGGTGAACGTGTTGGCGGTCACTGCGAGGTTCTTCAGAGTAGCCCCGGTGGTGCCGAAAATGTCGACCGGCGTGCACTGCCCGATCACGTTGCCTGCAGAATCCAGGCAGCGGGGGATGATGCCGCCGACAAGACCCGACGGACCCAACTCGTTCTTCAGATTGGCGAAATTGAGATAGCCGTAGTCCGAATTGGTCTGGTCGATGCGGCCATAGGTGAAGCCTACATCCCACTCGAAACGGTCCAGCAGCTCTCCCTTCAGGCCGACCGTGCCCTGGTACGTCTCGGTGTTGGATGTCAGCAGGCGGTCGCCGGCGATGGTGGCGCGCAGTGCGTAGGTGCCAATGTCGCTACCGAACGGGTTGTACATGCTCTTGCCCGAGATCGGGATCGGCCCCGCGCTGGTCGGATCCTGCACGCTGGTGATGGCCTGCACGGTGCCGTTGTCGAACGGCTCGGGTGCGAGCTGCGCGTTCGACGTCACGTGCATGAAGAAGCCATTGCCATAGAACTGGATATCCGGCGTCACGTCGTAGCTGCCGGTGCCGAACAGGCCGTAGCGCTTGGCCGGGGTGAGCAGGTCGTTTTCCGGCAGGAAGTTGTAGCGGTCGGTCGGGCCCGGAGCGGCGTTGTTCACGAAGCAGCGGAACTGGGATGCCGTGGTTCCGGGTGTGCCGGTGATGCGGGTGACACTGCCGCACTTGTTGCCGTTGGCGTCGGTAAACCCGCCCGGGATGGAGAACTTGCCCGTCGGCACGCGGCTGGAAGTGCCGGCGTTCGGATCGATCTGGTTATAGTAATAAGCGGTGGGCTGGCTGGTCACCGCGCGCCGCCCGGCATTGATGGCGTCGTTGCGATCGAAGTCCATGCCAAACACGGCGCGGCCCTTGGGTCCGTTGACGCCGTAGGTTACGTTGACGTTGTCGTGCATGCCGTCGCCGCGGACGGTTTCGCCCCAGGTTCCCTCGATTTCACCGCCCTTGAAGTTCTTGCGGGTGATGATGTTGACCACGCCGCCGATGGCATCCGAACCGTAGACCGCGGAGGCGCCTTCCTTCAGCACCTCGATGCGGTCCACCATGTTGATCGGGATCGAATCCAGGTCGACGTAGCTGATGTCGCTGAAGGTGGTGCCGATGATGCGGCGGCCGTCCAGCAGCACCAGGGTGCGTTCCGCGCCCAGACCGCGCAGGTTGACCGAGGCGCCGCCGTTGCCGCCGCCGTTGTTGACCTGGGGGTTGGTGATGGTGCCTGCCGCGGCCGGGATGCTCTGCAGCAGGTCGCCCAGGGTGGTGGCGCCGGTGGCCTGGATCGCCTTGCGGTCCAGCACGAACACCGGGTTGGAGGTCTCCGCGTCGACGCTGCGGATGCGCGATCCCGTGACTTCAACTCCTTGAAGCTTGGTGGAACCGGTGTCCTGGGCCTGGACCACGGGGCTGGCGATGCATGCGGCACTGGCGGCAAATCCAAGGTAAATCGCGCGCCGGATGCGCGCGTCGCTGCTCAATTTCATGCGGAATCTCCCTATTTCATGAATGGCGTGGAACGTTCTGAAGTCCAACTCACACGCTCGTTACGCATTCAAGAATAAGTTCCACCCCCTGCCTCGTCAAGGAGCCAACTCATTATCCAGATTGGAAATTTTCCTGCTATTAGTGCTGCAGTGCGACACGCGGCGCGCGCGTTCCCTGCGCGCGACTGCACGCAATTGCGGCCGCCGGAAGGCAGCCGGACTTCCTCATCCAATCCGGTGGCAGCCGCACATCGGGCTGCCACAGACGCGCTTCACCGATGGTGCCAGATGGTGATGTCGGGATCGTAGCGGAGGAAATCGGCGACGCTGGTGCCAGCCTGCTCTGTCAATGCGTCGCGTGTGTATACGGTGCCGTTCTGACCTTCGAGGCAACCGCTGCGCCCCGGCCGGATCAGGGTTCCGGTCTCGTGCAGGCAGTGCCTGTTATTGGTCCATCCAGCATCGGAAGCTTGCGGCGGCTGCGCGGCCGGCGGAGTATTTTCATCCGCGGCCGCTGTCTGGGACGACAGCAGCATCAGCGACGCAAGCAGGAAAGCGGACTGTCTCATCTTGCCCTCCTTAGCTTCCGGCAGTGAACCCAGGGAGCTATCGTCGCAAACTAGCACAACGTGGTGGGGTTTGCCAGGGCGGCGACAAAGACAGGCGGTTCAGGTACTTATCCTGGATTCCCCGAGATCCTGCACGAAGACAGCATCCGCCGTATCGGGCAGACTGCGAAGGAGCGGATCCGCATTCAATCGACACCGTACGCCGCACAGCACATGAACCCAGCGCCCCTGCAAGTCTCCACCGTATTCGCCTCGCCCATTGTCACGGCCCGGCTGCCCCAGGCCGGGACGCTCAACCGGGAACTGAGGACGCTGTTCCTGGCGCGAGAAGCCGAGGGCGACCGCTATCGCAAAAGCGACCGCACGCCGACCGAGCAGGTGAATATCTTCGAAAGCTCGTTCGACCTGTTCAGCTGGCCCGATGCGCCGATCCAGAAACTGCGCACATTCTGCCTCGACGCGTTGAGCCGCACGGTGATGCAGCTCAACGACTTCAGCCCCGAGCAGCTCAAGCGTCTGGCGACGGTCAAACTGGAGGTGGACTGCTGGTTCCACATCACGCGCTTCGGCGGCTATATCGGCAACCACACGCATCCGATGGCGTCCTGGTCGGGCGTCTATTGCGTATGCCCGGGTGAGACGCCGGCCGCATACCCGCACAGTGGCCTGCTGCGATTCCCGGACGCGCGGCCATGCGCCAACATGTACGTGGATCCCGGTAACGTGCGCATGCGCGCGCCTTACGACTTCGGCGGAGTGAACTACCGGCTGGAAGCGGGGCTGCTGCTGCTCTTTCCGAGCTACCTGGCGCACGAGGCGACGGCGTTCTTCGGCCGCGATGAACGCATCACGGTGGCGTTCAACTGCAGTTTCTCGATGCCCGCCGGCGGGGGGGCATTCGGGTACTGAACGACGCCCAAAAAAACGGGCGCCTCGGCGCCCGTTTTCCCGACACGTCCGGCCTGCGATCAGGCGGTGGCTTCCGCCGCGCCGTCCGCGGTAGCCGGGCGGTCCACCAACTCGACGTAGGCCATCGGCGCGCTGTCGCCAGGGCGGAAGCCGCAGCGCAGGATACGCAGGTAGCCACCCGGGCGGGTGTTGTAGCGCGGCCCCAGCTCCTTGAACAGTTTCTGCACCGCGTCGCGGTCGCGCAGGCGGTCGAAGGCGATGCGGCGGTTGGCGACGCTGTCCTGCTTGGCGCGGGTGATCAGCGGCTCGGCCACGCGGCGCAGTTCCTTGGCCTTGGGCACGGTGGTGCGGATCAGCTCATGCTTGATCAGCGACACCGCCATGTTCTGCATCGCGGCCTTGCGGTGGCTGGTGGTGCGGCCGAGGCGGCGGCCGGCGACTTTGTGGCGCATGGTAGTGACTCTTTAAAGTTGGCTTACGTTCAGGCCGCGACCTTGGGCGACGACCAGTTGTCGAGCTTCATCCCCAGCTCGAGGTCGTGGGCCTTGAGGGCCTCCTTGATCTCGTTGAGCGACTTCTTGCCCAGGTTGGGGGTCTTCATCAGCTCGGTCTCGGTGCGCTGCACCAGGTCGCCGATGTAATAGACGTTCTCCGCCTTCAGGCAGTTGGTGGAGCGCACGCCCAACTCCAGGTCGTCGATCGGACGGAACAGGATCGGGTTGAGGTCCTTCTTGCCGCCCACGGCGACGGACTCTTCCTCGCCCTCCAGGTCGACGAACACCGACAGCTGGTCGCGCAGGATGCGCGCCGCCAGGCGCACCGCCTCCGCCGCTTCGATGCCGCCGTTGGTGTCGACGTCCAGGATCAGCTTGTCCAGGTCGGTGCGCTGCTCCACGCGGGCGCGCTCGACGCTGTAGCTGACCCGGCGCACCGGGCTGTAGGAGGCGTCGAGCTGCAGCACGCCGATGGACAGACCTTCCTCTTCATTGACCTGGGTGCGCGAGGCGGCCGGCTGGTAGCCGCGACCGCGAGTCGCCTTGAGGGTCATGCTGAGCTTGCCGCCGGTGAGGTTGGCGATCACCAGCTCGGGGTTGACCACTTCCACGTCGTGGTCGAGCTGGATGTCGGCCGCGGTAACGGGGCCCTTGCCGGACTTGACCAGCTTGAGGCTGGCGGTCTCGCGCGCGTTCATGCGCAGGGCGACGTTCTTGATATTGAGCAGGATGTCGATGACGTCTTCCTGCACACCTTCGATGGCGCTGTACTCGTGCACCACGCCCTCGATCTGGGCTTCGGTGATGGCCGCGCCGGGAATGGAGGACAGCAGGATGCGACGCAGGGCGTTGCCCAGGGTGTGGCCGAAGCCGCGTTCCAGCGGCTCCAGGGTGATGCGCGCGCGCTGCGCGGAAATCTGCTCGACCTCGACCACGCGAGGCTTGAGAAAATCGGAGACCGAACCCTGCATAGGATTACCTCGTTGCTAGTGGCTGCCGGTCTTAGCCGGCAACCGGAACCGCTTTCACTGGCCGGCAAACACCCGGTCGCCGGCCACTGAGGAAGAATTACTTGGAGTACAACTCCACCACCAGGTTCTCGTTGATGTCCGGCACGATCTGCTCGCGCTCGGGCAGCGACTTGAAGGTGCCCTTGAACGCCTTCTCGTTGACCTCAACCCAGTCGGGGAACCCGATCTGGGCGGCGATCGACAGGGCCGAGGCGATGCGGGTCTGGGTGCGCGACTTCTCGCGTACTTCCACCACGTCACCCACCTGCACCTTGTAGGACGGGATGTTCACCGTCTTGCCGTTGACCATGATGCCCTTGTGCCCCACCAGCTGGCGCGCTTCGGCGCGGGTGGCGGAAAAGCCCATGCGGTAGACGACGTTGTCCAGGCGCTGTTCCAGCAGACGCAGCAGGTTCAGGCCGGTGGCGCCCTTGGACTTGCTGGCCTTGACGTAGTAGTTGTGGAACTGGCGCTCCAGCAGACCGTACATCTGCTTCAGCTTCTGCTTTTCACGCAGCTGCAGGGCGTAGTCGGACAGGCGCGGCTTGCGCGCGCCGTGCTGGCCGGGTGGGGTGTCCAGCTTGCACTTGGTTTCCAGCGAGCGGCCGCGGCTCTTGAGGAGCAGGTCCGTGCCGACGCGGCGCGAAAGCTTGCACTTGGGACCGATGTAACGAGCCATGATGCTTGATCCTCTTCCTGTGCCTTAGACGCGGCGGCGCTTGGACGGACGGCAGCCGTTGTGCGGGATCGGCGTGACGTCGGTGATGTTGGTGACCTTGAAGCCGGCGGCGTTGAGCGAACGCACGGCCGACTCGCGGCCCGGGCCCGGACCCTTGATCCGCACTTCCAGGTTCTTCACGCCGTGTTCGGCGGCGGCCTGGGCGGCGCGCTCGGCGGCCACCTGCGCGGCGAACGGGGTGCTCTTGCGCGAGCCCTTGAAGCCGCAGGCGCCGGCCGTGGACCAGGACAGCGCGTTACCCTGGCGGTCGGTGATGACCACGATGGTGTTGTTGAACGAGGCGTGGACGTGGGCGACGGCGTCGCTCACGTTCTTCTTGGCGCGCTTGCGCGTCTTGGCGGCGGTAGTAGGGTCAGCCATGGTATGCGGTTCGGTTCCGGCTCAAATCAGGTTTTGCGGATGGCTTTGCGCGGACCCTTGCGGGTGCGCGCGTTGGTGCGGGTGCGCTGGCCGCGCACCGGCAGGCCACGGCGATGGCGCTGGCCGCGGTAGCAGCCCATGTCCATCAGGCGCTTGATGCTCATCGACACCTCGCGGCGCAGGTCGCCTTCCACGGTGTACTTGCCCACCTCGGCGCGCAGCTGCTCCAGCTCGCCCTCGCTCAGGGACTTGATCTGGGTGGCCGGGTTGATCTTGGCGGCCTCACAGATTTTGCGCGCGCGCGTGGAACCGATGCCGTAGATCGCCTGCAGGGCGATCACCACGTGCTTGTTGGCCGGGACGTTAACGCCCGCGATACGTGCCATAGCTAAGCTCTCTCAAGGTGCTGCGCGGGCTGGAAAGCTGCGCAGTATAACGGAAAATAAACAACTCTTTCAAATCTTTGAAAAACCTCACCGCAATAACTTTTAGTTATTGCAGCGAGGCTCTTTTTAGCCCTGCCGCTGCTTGTGACGCAGATCGGTGCAGATCACCCGCACCACGCCGTTACGGCGGATGATCTTGCAGTTGCGGCAGATCTTCTTGACGGAAGCACGGACTTTCATGACTCAGGCCTCAAAAGTATGGGGAACGACTGGCGAACGGCTCTTCAGCGGCTGTTGCCGGGACGCCCGGCCGCGCCGCTCAGCGACTTGAGGTTCGCCTTTTTCAGCAAGCCCTCGTACTGGTGCGACATCAGGTGCGCCTGCAACTGCGCCATGAAGTCCATGATGACCACCACGGTGATCATCAGCGAGGTGCCGCCGAACGAGAACGGCACGTGCCAGTAATCGATGAAAATTTCGGGCAGCAGGCACACCGCGGTCACGTACACCGCGCCAAGCACGGTGAGCCGGGTCAGC
This sequence comes from Nevskia sp., assembly GCA_031291075.1. GTDB lineage: Bacteria > Pseudomonadota > Gammaproteobacteria > Nevskiales > Nevskiaceae > Nevskia. Next base: position 41,666 of record JARLJS010000274.1, read on the forward strand.
ACCTGGTCGATGTACTTGCCGGTCATCAGGCCCGGACGCACGCCGGGGATGAAGGCGCCGGACTTCTTCAGGTTTTCCGCGGTTTCGCGCGAATCAAACACCAGCGCGGTATAGAAGAAGCAGAAGAATACGATCAGCAGGGCGTACAGCAACGTGTACAGGGCCTGGCCCGGCGACAGCGCGTTGGCCAGCTTCTGCAGGAAGCCGCCGTTGGTCGAGTCGCCGAAGAAGCGCACGATCGAGGCCGGGAACAGGATGATCGAGGAGGCGAAAATCGGCGGGATCACGCCCGACATGTTGAGCTTGAGCGGCAGGTGCTGTTGCTGGGCGGCGTACAGACGGCGGCCCTGCTGCCGGCGCGCGTGATGGATCGGGATGCGCCGCTGGGCGCGCTCGACGAATACCACGAACCAGGTCACGCCGGCCACCACCGCGGCCACCACCGGGACCAGCCAGGCGTTGATCGAGCCCTCGCTGACCAGCTGCGCGGTGGAGCCGATGGCGCTGGGGAAGCGGGTGACGATGCCGGTGAAGATGATCATCGACATGCCGTTGCCGATGCCGCGCTCGGTGATCTGCTCGCCCAGCCACATCAGGAACATGGTGCCGGTGACCAGCGCCACCGCGGCGGTGAAGACGAAGCCGAAGCCAGGGGCGAGCGCCACGCCGTTCTTCTGAAGCGTCAGGGCGGCGGCGGTGGACTGGAAGATCGCCAGTCCCAGGGTGCCGTAGCGGGTGTATTTGGTGAGCTTGCGCCGGCCGGCCTCGCCTTCCTTGCGCAGCTCCTTCAGGCTCGGCACCGCCGAGCTCATCAGCTGCACGATGATCGAGGCCGAGATATAGGGCATCACGCCCAGGGCGAAGATCGACAGGCGCTGCAGGGCGCCGCCCGAGAACATGTTGAACATGTCCAGGATGGTGCCCTTCTGCTGCGCGAACAGCTGCGCCAGCTTGGAGGGGTCGATGCCCGGCACCGGGATGAACGCCCCGATGCGGTACACCACCAGAGCGCCCAGCAGGAACAGCAGGCGATTGCGTACTTCGCCGACCTTGGAAAGGTCGGGCATCATTCCGCCGCCGCTGGTTCCGTTTGCCATGGTCCTATCCGCCCGCCGTCAGGCTCGACTGCTTATTCCGCCGCCGCTTCCGCGACGCTGCCGCCGACGGCGGCAATGGATTCGCGCGCGCCCTTGGTGGCGCCCACGCCGCTGAGCGTGACCTTGCGGCTCAGCTTGCCGGACTTGATCACCTTGGCCTGCAGCGTATGCACCGGCACGACGCCGGCGTTCTTCAGCACCGCCAGGTCGATCTCGGTTTCGGTCATCTTTTCCAGGTCGGACAGCCGCACCTCGGCGCTGAACTTGGCCATGGCCGAGCGGAAGCCGCGCTTGGGCAAGCGACGCTGGATCGGCATCTGGCCGCCCTCGAAGCCGAGCTTGCCACGGCCACCCTTGCGTGCGCGCTGACCCTTGTGGCCGCGCCCGGCGGTCTTGCCGATGCCCGAACCGATGCCACGACCGACGCGGGTGCGGGCGGTCTTGGAGCCTGCGGCAGGTTTGATCGAATTCAGTTTCATTTCAATAGCTCTCTAGGAAGAGGCGGGAGGCGGGGGCGGGAGGGGCAAAAGCACTGCGGCTCTAGCTCTCCGAACTCCGGCTTCTCGCCTCACGCAATCTCTTCCACCTTCAACATGAACCCTGCCTTGCGCACCATGCCCAGGACTTCCGGGGTGGCCGACACCTGCACCGTCTGGTGCATGCGCGAGAGGCCCAGGCCGCGCACGCAGGCGCGGTGAACCTGCAGGCGCCCGAACGGGCTCTTGATCAGGGTGACTTTGATCTGCTTGGTCGCGGTCATGATGGGTGCTCGTTGGGTTCTCAGCCGAGGATTTCTTCCACGGTCTTGCCGCGCTTGGCGGCGATATCGGACGGAAGGTTCATGCGCTTGAGCGCGTCCATGGTGGCGCGCACCACGTTCATGGCGTTGCGCGAGCCGAACGACTTGGCCAGCACGTTCTGCACGCCGGCCACCTCGAACACGGCACGCATCGCGCCGCCGGCAATGACACCGGTACCGTCCGAGGCCGGGCGCATGAACACCTTGGTCGCGCCGTGCTCGCCCCAGATCTCATGCTGCAGGGTGAGACCCTTGAGCGGCACGGTCACCATGTTCTTGCGTGCCTTTTCCATCGCCTTCTGGATCGCCACCGGCACTTCGCGCGCCTTGCCGTAGCCGAAGCCGACCCGGCCGGCACCGTCGCCGACCACGGTCAGCGCGGTAAAGCCGAACTGCCGGCCGCCCTTGACCACCTTGGCGACACGGTTGACGGTGACCAGCTTTTCCTTGAGGTCGCCACCGGCCTGGACTTCGTCGTAGTTTACGTTGGGATTAGCCATGTCTTAGAACTCCAGGCCGCCTTCGCGGGCGGCGTCGGCCAACGCCTTGATGCGGCCGTGGTATTTGAAACCGGAACGGTCGAACGCGACCTTGACGATGCCTTTGGCCTTGGCGCGCTCGGCGATGAGGCTGCCGATCTTCTTGGCGGCGTCGACGTTGCTGGTGCCCTTCAGCTCGGCGGCGACGTCCTTCTCCACGGTGGAGGCGGCGGCCACGGTGTGGCCTTCCTCGCCGGAGATGATCTGGGCATAGATGTGCTGCGCGGTGCGGTGCACCGACAGGCGGTGCGCACCCAGCTCGCGGATCTTGGCGCGGCCGCGGCGGGCGCGGCGCTGACGGGAATCAGTTTTCGAATTCATATGTCTTCTCAAAAAGCAGGTTCGGCTGCGGAACCGCCGCAACGGCGGCTCAGGCCTTACTTCTTCTTGGCCTCCTTGAGCGAGACCTTCTCGTCGGAGTAGCGCACGCCCTTGCCCTTGTAGGGTTCCGGCGGACGGTAGGCCCGGATCTTGGCCGCCACCAGACCCACCAGCTGCTTGTCCGCACCCTTCACCACGATCTCGGTCTGGCTCGGCGTCTCCACCGTGATGCCTTCCGGAATCTGGTATTCGACCGGGTGCGAGAAGCCGAGGCTGAGGTTCAGCTTCTTGCCCTGCACCTGGGCGCGATAACCCACGCCGACCAGGCCGAGCTTCCTCTCGTAGCCCTTGGTGACGCCGTTGACCATGTTGGCCAGGAGGGCGCGCACGGTGCCGGACATGGCGGCGTTGGCGCCGATGGACTCGGCGGTGACGCTGGCCACGCCGTCCTTCACCTCCACCGTGACCTGCTCTGGCAGCGGCAAGGTCAGGCTGGACTTGGCGCCCTTTACGGTGACAACGCCGTCGGCGTTGCTGACCTGGACTCCGGCCGGAATCTTCACCGGCATTCTTGCGACTCTGGACATGACGATACCTATCCTTTACGCGACCAGGCAGATGACTTCGCCGCCGTGGCCGGCGGCGCGGGCCTGGCGGTCGCTGACCACCCCGGACGGCGTGGAGATGATGGCGATGCCCAGGCCGCCCAACACCTTCGGCAGCTCGTCCTTGCCCTTGTAGATCCGCAAGGACGGCGTGCTGACGCGGTCGATGCGATCGATCACCGGCTTGCCCTCGAAGTACTTCAGGGCGACGGTGATGAACTTCTTGCCGCCCTCGGCCTTGACCGAGTATTCGCCGATATAGCCTTCCTGCTTGAGCACGGAGGCCACGGCCTCGCGCTGCTTCGACGAGGGGGAGGTGATGTGTTTCTTGCGCGCCTGCTGACCGTTGCGGATGCGGGTCAGAAAGTCGCCGATAGGATCGTTGATGCTCATGCTTGCCTCAAATCTTCTTCGGTTGACGCTGTCAGGTAGCCAGCCGTTACCAGCTGGCCTTCTTCAGTCCCGGCACTTCGCCGCGGGTCGCCGCTTCACGCAGCTTGGTGCGGGCCAGGCCGAACTTCTTGTACACGCCGCGCGAGCGGCCGGTGAGCTTGCAGCGGTTGCGCTGGCGGATCGGGCTGGCGTCGCGCGGCAGCTTCTGCAGCTTCTCCACCGCCGCCAGGCGCTCCTCGTAGCTGGAAGCCGGGTTGATGATGGTCGCCTTCAGCTCGGCACGCTTCTTGGCGTGTTTCTTCGCCAGGGCGGAGCGCTTCTTCTCGCGCTCGATCATGTTGGTCTTGGCCATAAGCTCTTCGCCTTACCTGCGCTGCGTTACTTGCGGAACGGGAAGCTGAACGCCTCGAGCAGCTGGCGACCCTCTTCGTCCGTCTTCGCGGTGGTGGTGATGGTGATGTTCATGCCCCGGATCTGGTCGACTTTGTCATAGTCGATCTCGGGGAAGATGATCTGTTCGGTGATACCGAAGTTGTAGTTGCCCTGGCCGTCGAAGCCGCGCGCGTTGAGGCCGCGGAAGTCGCGGATGCGCGGCAACGCGATCGACACCAGGCGCTCCAGGAACTCGTACATGCGCTCGCTGCGCAGCGTCACCTTGACGCCCACCGGAAAGTTCTCGCGCACCTTGAAGCCGGCGATGGACAGGCGTGACTTGGTCACCACCGGCTTCTGGCCGGCGATGGCCGTCATGTCGGCGACGGCGTGCTCGATCACCTTGCGGTCGGACGTCGCCTCGCCCACGCCCATGTTGAGCGTGACCTTGGTGATCCTCGGCACGGCCATCGCATTGCAGCCGAGCTTCTTCTGCAGCTCCGGCGCGACCGTCTTCTGATAGTAAGTTTGCAGGTTGGCAGCCATGACCATCACTCGCTTAGACGTCCACCATTTCATGGTTGGACTTGAAAAAACGCACTTTCTTGCGGTTCTCGCCTTCGCCGACGAACTTGAAGCCGACGCGGTCGCCCTTGCCGGTGGCGTGGTTGAACAGCATCACGTTCGACGCGTCGAGCGGCATTTCCTTCTCGACGATGCCGCCCGCCACGCCGGCGTTGGGATTGCCTTTCTGGTGCTTCTTGGCAATGTTGATGCCCTCGACGATGACGTGACCATCGTCCAGCACCGCGGCGACCTTGCCGCGACGGCCCTTGTCCTTGCCGGTGGTGACGATGACTTCGTCGCCTTTCTTGATCTTGCGCATGAGCATCTACCTCTAGAGCACTTCCGGAGCCAGCGAGATGATGCGCATGAAACGATCGCGCAGCTCGCGGGTGACCGGCCCGAAAATACGGGTGCCGATCGGCTCCAGCTTGGGGGTGATCAGCACCGCGGCGTTGGTATCGAAGCGGATGGTGGAACCATCGGCGCGGCGCACCCCGTGCCTGGTCCGCACCACGACGGCGTCGTGCACCTCGCCCTTCTTGACCTTGCCGCGCGGGATCGCGTCCTTCACCGTGACCTTGATCACGTCGCCGATGTCGGCGTAACGGCGGTGGGTGCTGCCCTTGACCTGGATCACCTGCACCAGCCTGGCGCCGCTGTTGTCCGCGGCCACGAGCATGGATTCCTGCTGGATCATGTCAGGCTCCCGTCGCGCCGCTGGCGCTTTCCAGAATTTCGACCAGGCGGAAGTGCTTGCTGCGCGACAGCGGACGGGTCTCGACGATGGCGACCAGGTCGCCCTCGTGGCACTCGTTCTTCTCGTCGTGCGCGTGCAGCTTGGTGGTCTTGCGCAGCAGCTTGCCGTACAGCGGGTGCTTCACGGTGCGCTCCACCGACACGGTGATGGTCTTGTCCATCTTGTTGCTGACCACGCGGCCGACGATGCGGCGCACGGTCTTGGTCTCAGTAGTTGCCTGCTCACTCATGACGCCTTCCCACCCTTGGCCTGTTGCTGCACGATGGTCTTGACGCGCGCGATCTTCTTGCGCACGTCGCGCACCAGATTCGACTGGTTGAGCTGGCCCACCGCCTGCTGCATGCGCAGGTTGAATTGTTCCTTGCGCAGGGCGGACAGCTCGGTCTTCAGTTCGTCGATGGACTTGCCGCGCAGGTCCTTGACGTAGTCGCTTGCTTTCATAGTTGACTTCTCAGGTGGGTCGCCTCGCCAGGCGAATCGAACCCACTACCAATGGATCAAAGAATCGTCCGGTACACAAAAGTGGTCTTCACCGGCAGCTTGGCCGCAGCGAGTTTGAACGCCTCGCGCGCCTCCTCCTCGGTGATGCCTTCCATCTCGTACAGCATCTTGCCCGGCTGGATCTTGGCCACCCAGTACTCCACGTTGCCCTTGCCGGAGCCCATGCGGACTTCCAACGGCTTCTTGGTCACCGGGACGTCCGGGAAGATGCGGATCCACAGCTTGCCGCCGCGCTTCACGTAGCGGGTGATGACGCGGCGGGCGGCCTCGATCTGGCGCGCCGTGATGGCGCCGCGCTCGGTCGACTTCAGGCCGAACTCGCCGAAACTGACCTTGTTGCCGTTCTGCGCCAGGCCGCGGTTGCGACCCTTTTGTTGCTTACGGTATTTGGTACGCTTGGGCTGCATCATGGCAGCGAATCTCCTAAGTCTTGCCTAGCCTTATGCCGCCGCAGCCTCGGCAGCGTCGTCCTTCTTGCCGGTGTGCTGGTCGGCGGCGTCGAACACCTCGCCGTTGAACACCCACACCTTGACGCCGATCACGCCGTAGGTGGTCTTGGCCTCGGCAGTGGCGTAGTCGACGTTGGCGCGCAGCGTGTGCAGCGGCACACGGCCTTCGCGGTACCACTCGGAACGCGCGATTTCGGCGCCGTTGAGGCGGCCGCCGACCTGGATCTTGATGCCGCCGGCGCCCAGGCGCATGGCGTTGGTCACGGCGCGCTTCATGGCGCGGCGGAACATGATGCGGCGCTCAAGCTGCTGCGCCACGCTCTCGGCGATCAGCTTGGCGTCGAGCTCCGGCTTGCGGATTTCCTCCACCGAGATGTGCACGGAGTCGGGCTTCAGCCCCATGATCTTGGCCACTTCCTGGCGCAGTTTCTCGATGTCCTCACCCTTCTTGCCGATCACGATACCGGGACGGGCGGTGTGGATGGTGACGCGCGCCGACTTGGCCGGGCGGTCGATCTGCACCCGCGACACGGAGGCCTGCGCCAGCTTCTTGAGCAGGAACGCGCGCACCTGCATGTCCTTGGCCAGGTTATCGCCGTAGGCGCCGCGTTCGGCATACCAGTTCGACGTCCACTTGGTGGTGACACCGAGACGGAACAGGTTCGGATTGACTTTATGACCCATGGCTTAGTCCTGGCCGGCGACGGCGCGGCCGTCGGAAACCTTGATCGTGATGTGGCTGGTGCGCTTCAGGATGCGGTCGGCGCGGCCCTTGGCGCGCGGGCGGATGCGCTTCATGGTCGGGCCCTCGTCGACGTAAATGGCCGAGATCTTCAGCTCATCCACGTCGGCGCCGTTGTTGTTCTCGGCGTTGGCGATGGCCGACTCCAGCACCTTGCGGATGATGCCGGCGGCGCGCTGGCGCGAGAACTTGAGGGTGTCCAGCGCCTCGCCCACGGGCTTGCCGCGCACCAGGTCGGCGAGCAGGCGGCCCTTCTGCGGCGAGAGGCGTACGAACTTGAGCACGGCTTGAGTCTGCATGGCACTCATTCCTTAGGCGGCGCCCGGGGCGGCGGTCTTCTTGTCGCCCGAGTGGCCCTTGAAGGTCCGGGTCGGCGCAAACTCGCCGAGCTTGTGGCTGATCATGTTCTCGGTGATGAACACCGGGATGTGCTGGCGGCCGTTGTGCACCTGCAGGGTCAGGCCGACCATGTCGGGCGTGACCATGGAGCGGCGCGACCAGGTTTTGATCGGCTTCTTGACGCGGCTGGCCTGGGCATCGGACACCTTCTTCGCCAGATGGTGGTCGACAAACGGGCCTTTCTTGACGGAACGCGGCATGGCTCTATCTCGGAACGTTTACTTCTTGTGACGGCTGCGCACGATGAACTTCTGCGTGCGCTTGTTCTTTCTGGTCTTCAGACCCTTGGTCTTCTGACCCCACGGCGAAACCGGGTGCGGGTTGCCCTGGCCGGACTTGCCCTCACCGCCACCGTGCGGATGGTCGACGGGATTCATGACCACGCCGCGCACGGTCGGGCGGATGCCCTTCCAGCGGCGCGCGCCGGCCTTGCCCCAGTGACGCAGGTTGTGCTCGTTGTTGCTGACCTCGCCGATCACGGCGCGGCACTCGCTGTGCACCTTGCGCATCTCGCCCGAACGCAGGCGGATGGTGGCGTACTCGCCTTCGCGCGCGACCAACTGCACCGCCGCACCGGCGGAACGCGCCAGCTGCGCGCCCTTGCCGTGGCGCAGCTCGACGCAGTGAATGGTCGAGCCGATCGGGATGTTGCGCAGCGGCAGGGCGTTGCCCGGCTTGATCGGCGCGTCCGACCCGGACTGCACGGTGTCGCCCTCGGTCACGCCGCGCGGCGCGATGATGTAGCGGCGCTCGCCGTCCTTGTACAACAGCAGGGCGATGTGCGCGCTGCGGTTGGGGTCGTACTCGAGACGCTCGACCTTGGCCGGGATCGAATCCTTGTCGCGCTTGAAATCGACCAGGCGGTAATGCTGCTTGTGCCCGCCGCCCTGGTGGCGCGTGGTGATGTGGCCGTGGTTGTTGCGGCCGCCGTTGGACTTCTTGCTCTCCAGCAGCGGGGCATACGGGTCGCCCTTGTGCAGCCCCGTGGCCTTGACCGCCACCACATGGCGGCGCCCCGGCGAGGTCGGCTTCATTTTCTGTAAGGACATGGTTTTAGTCCTGTCTCTATCTCAAATAAGCGGTCAGTTGCCGGCGCCGGACATGAAATCGATTTCCTGTCCTTCGGCGAGCGTGACGTAGGCCTTCTTCCAGTCGGAGCGGACGCCCATGGAGGCGCCGAAGCGCTTGGACTTGCCCTTGACGTTGAGCGTGCGCACACCCTCGACCTTGACGTTGAACATGCGTTCCACCGCCGCCTTGATCTCGGGCTTGCGCGCATCGCGCAGCACCTTGAACACCGCCTGGTTGTGCTTCTCCGAGGCGCGGGTGCTCTTTTCCGACACCACCGGCGCGACGATGATCTGGTGCAGGCGCTCGCCCGCGATGCTGATCTTGCTCATGACAGCCAGGCCTCCAGCTTCTTAACCGCCGGCGCCGTGAACAGCACCTTGGAAAAGGACAGCAGTGCCACCGGGTTCAGACCCTCGACGTCCACCACGTCCACGGTGTGCAGGTTGCGAGCGGACAGGTACAGGTTCTGATCCAGCGAATCGGTGACGATCAGGATGTCGTTGGTACCCAGTTCCTTCAGCTTGTCGAGCAGGCTCTTGGTCTTGGGGCCGGCCACGGCGAAGCTGTCGGCCACCAGCAGGTCGCCCCGGCGCGTCAGCTCGGACACAATCGAGCGCAGCGCCCCGCGGTACATCTTCTTGTTGACCTTCTGGCTGTGGTCGCGCGGCACCGCGGCGTGGGTCTTGCCGCCGCCGCGCCAGAGCGGGCTGCGGATGGAGCCGGCGCGCGCGCGGCCGGTGCCCTTCTGCTTCCACGGCTTCTTGCCGCCGCCGGAAACCTCGGCCTTGGTCTTCTGCTTGGCGGTGCCGGCACGGCCGCCGGCGAGATACGCGGTCACCACCTGGTGAATCAGCGGCTCGTTGAAATCGGCGCCGAACACGGCATCCGCCACGCTCAGCTTGTCTTTACTCTGATGGAGTTGCAGTTCCATGGCGTGAGTCCTGGTTACTTCACCGTCGGGTGCACGATCACGTCGGCGCCCTTGTGGCCGGGCACAGCGCCCTTGACCAGCAGCAGGTTGCGCTCGACATCGATCCGCACCACGTCGAGATTGATGGCCGTGACGCGCTTGTCGCCCATGTGGCCGGCCATCTTCTTGCCCTTCCACACCTTGCCCGGGCTCTGGCGCTGGCCGATGGACCCCGGCATGCGATGCGACAGCGAGTTACCGTGGCTGGCGCGACCGCCGCCGAAATTCCAGCGCTTGTGCCAGCCGGCAAAGCCCTTGCCCAGGCTGGTGCCGGTGACGTCGACGGCCTTGACGCCTTCGAACACGGAAACCTTGATTTCCGCGCCCGGCGCAAAGTCCTGGCCCTCGCCATCCTGCAGGCGGAACTCCCACAGGCCTTCACCGGCGGCTACGCCGGCCTTTTTGTAGTGGCCGGTGAGCGCCTTGTTGACGCGGCTGGGTTTTTTCTCGCCCGCGGTGACCTGTACGGCGCGATAGCCGTCGGTTTCCACGGTTTTGACTTGAGTGACGCGGTTAGGGGTGCATTCGATCACGGTGACCGGGATGGACTCCCCGCCTTCCGTGAACACGCGGGTCATGCCCGCTTTGCGCCCGACGATGCCGATGGTCATGATGCTTTCTCCTTCGGCCTTAGTTGACGCGGATCTGCACTTCGACGCCGGCCGGGAGATCGAGCTTGGACAGGGCGTCCACGGTCTTCTCGGTGGGGTCGATGATCTGCATCAGCCGCTTGTGGGTGCGGATTTCGTACTGATCGCGCGCATCCTTGTCGGCGTGCGGCGACACCAGGACGGTGTAGCGCTCCTTGCGGGTCGGCAGCGGGATGGGCCCGCGCACGACGGCGCCGGTCCGCTTGGCGGTTTCTACGATCTCCCGCGCCGATTTGTCGATCAGGCGGTGATCGAAGGCTTTGAGCCGAATGCGAATCGATTGGCTGGTCGCGGCCATGCTCTCACTCAAGTCTTAAAGAACGGTCCCGCGCGCAACCCTGGGGTCAAGCGAGGGGTTTGTTTGAAACGAAAGGGCGCGAATTATATCCGCGCCCTGGGGAAACTGCAACACCGGAGCGGGCTGGCGGGCGCTTGCGGAGCGCCCGCCAGCCGGCCGGTTACTTCAGGATTTTGGTCACCACGCCCGCGCCGACGGTCCTGCCGCCCTCGCGGATGGCAAAACGCACCTGCTCTTCCATGGCGATCGGCACGATCAGTTCGACCTTGACCTTGATGTTGTCGCCCGGCATCACCATTTCGGTGCCTTCCGGCAGTTCCACGTTGCCC
>JARLJS010000275.1 GCA_031291075.1 Nevskia sp.
CAGGTGGTGAGCGCGGGGATGAAGAGCCCCTGGATGAAGCGCGCCGCCACCAGCAGCGGCAGGGTGGGCGCCAGGGCCGAAGCCAGGCCCGCCGCCGCGATGACCAGCCCCCCCGTGAGGAGGATGGGCCGGATGGGCAGGCGGTCCGCCAGGGCGCCGAAGGGCAGGTTCGCCAGGGCCATGCCCAGCACCACCGCCGACACCGTGAGCGAGGCCGCGCCCTCGCCCACGCCGAACTGCTGCCGCAGCACCGGCAGCACCGGCTGGGGGATGTAGACCGTCGTGAACACCGCCCCCACCAAGGCGAAGACCAGCCACTGCAGGCGGAACAGGGGATCGCGGGGCATCAGACGTCGGTGGCCATTCGGTACAGCTCCGAGGCGGACACGCCCAGGTGCTTGGCCAGGGGCTTGACGGCCTCGCGCAGGGTCATGCCCCCTTCGCGGGCGGCGTTGAGGTAGGTCTTGGCCCAGTCCGGCAGGTCCTTTCCGTCGAAGGCGGCCTCGACCTCCGTCACCACCCGCTTGGCACTGGCCCCCGCCAGCACCAGCACCATCTCGCCGCGATCCTCGCGGCCCAGTTGTTGGCTCACCTGGGCGGGCGTGCCGCGGTACCAGGTCTCGTGGAGCTTGGTCAGCTCGCGGCCCAGGGCCACTTCGCGATCCGGCAGCAGCGCCTCGAGGTCCGCCAGGGTCTCGTGGATGCGGTGGGGGGTCTCGAAGACCACCACCGTTTCTTCCTCGGCTCCCAGTTTCTTCAGCATGGTGCGCCGGGGCTCGCTGCGGTTGGGCAGGTAGCCCCAGAAGCTGAAGGCGTGGCTGGGCAGGCCCGAGGCCACCACGGCCAGCAGCACCGCGGACGCGCCGGGCAGCACGGTGACCTTCGCCCCCGCCGCCCGCGCGGCCCGGGCGATCTCGAAGCCGGGATCGTTGATGCCGGGCATGCCCGCATCGCTGCAGTAGGCCACGGTGCGGCCGGAACCCAGCTCCAGCCCCAGCCGCTCGAA
>JARLJS010000276.1 GCA_031291075.1 Nevskia sp.
GCCGTCGCCGCGCGCACCGGCACCGCCGCCCCGCGCCCCAGCCACCACCAGGCCCCGGCGGCGGCAAAGGCGATCACCACCGCCAGCACGACCCACTTGACCCAGGAACGGTCGGCGGGAGGCGGCGGGGCGGAGCGGTCTATGCGCAGCTGGTTGAGCAGCGCTGACTTGTCATTCATTTGAGAAAAGGAAAAACCTTTATGCCTTAAGCATAACGGATGGGACCGGTGGTCACACGAGCCGCAGGCCGGCGCGGTTCAGCGCGCGGCTTCGGTGGCGGCGCTGAGCTTGGCGTTGGTCAGCGACAGGCGGTAGATCAGCGTCTGGGTGAAGACTTTGTAGAAGCGGAGCTGGCAGTCGGTGCCGACCTGGTCGAGCAGGGTGGAGCTGACGCGCAACACCAGCACCGGGCTCATCGCCACCACGGTGGCGGTGCGGCGCGAGGCGGTGAGGAAGCCGATCTCGCCGAAGCAGTCGCCCTTGGCCAGGGTGACGATCGGCGTGCTGCCCTTGCGCACCTCGGCCTCGCCGCGCGCGATCAGGTAGAAGGCGCCGTCGATCTCGCCCTCACGCACGATCTCGGTACCCGCCGGGTAGCTCAACAGGTGGCTGGCGTTGAGGATCTCGGTGATGTCGTCGTCGCCGAAGGAATCGAAGAAGCGCAGGCTGCGCAGCGAATCGCGGTTCTCGCGCCGGGTCAGGTTGACGTCGGCCTGGCGCAGGCGCTCGAAGATGCGCAGCAGATCGTTGGCCAGCTCGTGGCCGCTCTGGTAGCGCTGGTCCGGCTTCTTGGCGAGCAGGCGGTTGACGGTTGCGCATAGCTCGCGCGGCAGGTCCGGCCGCAGCGTCTCGATCTGCGGCACCGGCGCATGGCGGATGGCGGCGAACAACTGCAGCAGGTCGACGCCGGAATACGGGGTTTCGCCGATCAACAATTGGTACAGCACCACGCCCAGCGAATAGAGATCGCTGGCCGGCTCCAGCCGGTTGCGCTGCACCTGCTCCGGCGCCATGTACAGTGGCGAGCCCACCGCCTGGCGCTTCTGCTCCAGCCCGCTCTGGTCGTCGATGTCGGCCACCGAGAAGTCCATCAGCTTGGGCACGCCTTCGCGGGTGACCATGATGTTGGTGGGCTTGATGTCGCGGTGGAGCACGCCGCGGGAGTGGGAGTAGTCCAGCGCCTTGGCGCACTTGAAGATCACGTCGATGACCTTGTCCACCGGCCAGCGCGGGCCATTCTTCTGGCAGGCCGGCATCAGCGTCTCGCCGTCGACGAACTCCATCACCAGGTAGTGCATGCCGCGCTCGATGCCGGCGTCGTACAGCGACACGATGTGCGGATGGCTGAGCATGCCGGCGGCGCGGGCCTCGGTGAAGAAGGCCCGGCGCAGCGCCTCCTCGTCGTGCCCGGCGGTCTCCGGCAGGCCGTGGGAGGTCTTGACCGCCACGTCGCGGCGCACGAACGGATCGAATCCCTTGTAGACGAAGCCGTACGACCCGCGGCCGATCAGGCCCAGGATCTCGTACTTGCCGATCTTGTCCGGCACCGGCGGTTCGTCGCCGCCGGGCGGGGTCAGACCTGCTGGCGTGCTTTCGACCATGGCTGTCCCCAAAACCTCCCCGATCCAATAGCCTAGCGGAAAGCGCCGGGTCCGGCTTGGCCGGCGCCTTTGGGGTCGGAGCGCACCCGGCCGTAGCGGGCCGCCCGCGCCGACCAGCCCGGCCCGGCGTCATCATTTCTTAATATGGGACGTTCATGCTAAACGCGTGAAAAACCAGGAGTTGTTGTCGTGACCAAGCCGACGAAGCAGGACAAGGAAACCCATCGTTACCGCACCATCTGGCTGTCCGACGTGCACCTCGGCACCGCCGGCTGCAAGGCCGAGTTCCTGGTCGACTTCCTCAAGCGCAACGAGTGCGAGAACCTGTACCTGGTCGGCGACATCATCGACGGCTGGAAGCTGCGCGGCTCCTGGTTCTGGCCGCAGGAGCACACCAACGTCATCCGCAAGGTGCTGACCAAGTCCAAGCGCGGCACCAGGGTGCTCTACGTCACCGGCAACCACGACGAGTTCCTGCGCAAGTTCGTCGGCTTCCAGCTCGAGCTGGGCAACATCAAGGTGGTCAACGAGGCGGTCCACACCACCGCCGACGGTCGCCGCCTGCTGATCCTGCACGGCGACTTCTTCGACGTCATCACCCGTTACCACCGCTGGCTGGCGGTGGCCGGCGACTTCGCCTACGAGGCGACCATGGCGACCAACTACTGGTTCAATCGCGGCCGCCGCCTGCTCGGCATGCCGTACTGGTCGCTGTCCGCCTTCGCCAAGCAGCGCGTCAAGACCGCGGTGAACGTGGTGTCCCAGTTCGAGGACTCGGTGGCCCGCGAGTGCAAGCGCCGCGGCCTGGACGGCGTGGTCTGCGGCCACATCCACCACGCCGAGATCTGCAACCTGCACGGCATCACCTACCACAATTGCGGCGACTGGGTGGAAAGCTGCACCGCTCTGGCCGAGGACTTCAACGGCAAGATCTCGATCATCCGCTGGGTCGATATCGGGCATCTCAACGAAAGCCCCAAGGTTGCGCCGCTGCGGCGGGCGACGCCGGCGGCTGCCAAGGCTGCCACCGCCAAGTAAGCCCGGCCGGCGCGTTTCGGGTTGCTGCTCCAAGTGCGGGTGACGGTCCCTACTCTTCGACCCCGAGAATGCTCCACCAGTCCTGTGCCGAGTGCAGCACACGCAGGATGAACACGCCGTCCGGGCGTGGCAGATAGAAGATCAGGAATTTCTCGAAGTCATTCACCCGCCATTTGCGAAGGCTGGCCAGTTCTGAATTGCGCAGGTGCATTGGGGATCCAATGCCAGGCTGGCCGGCCAGATCGGCGAAGCTGGCTTCCGCATTGCCCAGGAATCGATCGGCGATGTTGGCGCCGGCGTTCTCGGCCAAGTAAAGATAGTGTTCTTCGAGGTCGAGTTCTGCGGTGCCCCGTTTGTAAACCCTGGGCATCAGCCCTGTTGCTTTCGAGCTTTGAGCTTCGCCAGGGCTCGTGTGCGTATGGCGTCCCAATCGGCACGAGTGAATTCGGTTTCTTCACCGCGCAAGCCTTCAAGCAGGAGCGCTTCCAGCTGCTCTTCGGCTTTACGCTTTTCGTCTTCGCGGATCAGCTCACGGACATACTCGCTCACGCTGCTATAGCGACCGGTCGCCAATTGCCCATCGACAAACTGCTTGAGGGGCTCGGGAAGTGAGATGTTCATGCTTTCCATAGGAACCTCCTAAGGCTACATGCTGATACTCAATGGCATGAGATGTCAAGAACTGCCATTTGATGGCAATGGTGGGAAGCTCCGAACAGCTCAAGAATCGTCATGGCGAACGCAGGGAATCCAGAGAATTCAAAGCACTGGGCCCCGGCTTTCGCCGGGGTGACGACTTAATCTGAGGTTCCCTTAAATCATAACGTTGTCTGCATCGCCCCAACCTGCTCAGGCCTTCCCCGCCAGCTGCGCGACGATCGCCGGATTCTCCAGCGTCGACACGTCCTGGGTGATCTCCTCGCCCTTGGCCACCGAGCGCAGCAGGCGGCGCATGATCTTGCCGGAGCGGGTCTTGGGCAGGTTGTCGGCGAAGCGGATCTCGTCAGGCTTGGCGATCGGGCCCATGGTCTTGGACACGAACTCCCTCAGTTCGCGCTCCAGCTGTTCGGCTTCGAAGCCGGTGGGGCGCTGGCCGCGGCAGATGACGAAGGCGACGATGGCCTCGCCCTTGATCTCGTGCGGGCGGCCGACCACGGCCGCCTCGGCCACGCGCGGGTGGGCCACCAGCGCCGATTCCACTTCCATGGTGCCGAGGCGGTGGCCGGCCACCTTGAGCACGTCGTCCATGCGGCCCAGGATCCAGTAGCAGCCGTCGGCGTCGCGGTGGGCGGAGTCGCCGGCGACGTAGTAGCGGTTGTTGAACTGGCCCCAGTAGGTCTTGATGTAGCGGTCGTTGTCGCCCCAGATGGTGCGCAGCATGGCTGGCCAGGGCTTCTTGATCACCAGGTAGCCGCCGTGATCCGGATCGGGAATGGGGTCGCCGTGCTCGTCGACGATGTCGGCGAAGATGCCCGGGATGGGCTGGGTGCAGGAGCCGGGCTTCAGCGGGGTGGCGCCGGGCAGCGGCGCCAGCATGGCGGCGCCGGTCTCGGTCTGCCACCAGGTGTCGACGATCGGCAGCTTCTCCTTGCCGATCACGCGGTGGTACCAGATCCACGCCTCCGGGTTGATCGGCTCGCCCACGGTGCCCAGCAGGCGCAGCTGCGACAGGTCGTAGCGCGCCGGGATCTGTTCGCCCATCTTCATCAGGGCGCGGATCGCGGTGGGCGCGGTGTAGAAGATCGTCACGCCGTGGTCCTGGCAGACCTTCCAGAAGCGTCCTGCGTCCGGCACCATCGGCCCGCCTTCGTACATGACGATGGTGGTGCCGGTGGAGAGGGGACCGTAGCAGACGTAGCTGTGCCCGGTGATCCAGCCCACGTCGGCGGTGCACCAGAAGACGTCGTCCTCGCGCGTATCGAACAGCCACTGGGTGGTCTGGTGCGCGCCGAGCAGGTAGCCGGCGCTGGCGTGCTGGATGCCCTTGGGCTTGCCGGTCGAGCCCGAGGTGTAGAGCAGGAACAGCGGGTGCTCGGCCTCCACCCATTCCGGCTCGCACTGGTCGGCGGCCTTGTCTGCGAGCTCGTGCCACCACAGGTCGCGGCCTTCCTGCCAGGCGATCTGCTGGCCGACGCGGCGGTACACCAGCACCTTCTCGATGGTCTTGCAACCGTCCGCCAGGGCCTCGTCCACCGCCTTCTTCAGCTCCACCACGTGGCCGCCGCGGTGGCCGCCGTCGGCGGTGATCACCAGCCGGGCGCTGGCGTCCTCGATGCGGTCCTTCAGCGATTGCGCCGAGAAGCCGCCGAACACCACCGAGTGGGTGGCGCCGATGCGGGCGCAGGCCTGCATGGCGATCACCGCCTGCGGCGTCATCGGCAGGTAGATCACCACGCGGTCGCCCTTGCGGATGCCCAGGGACTTGAGCACGTTGGCGAGCCGGCACACCTCGGCGTGGAGCTGGCGGAAGCTGAGGTTGGCGGTGTCGCCCGGTTCGCCCTCGAAGCGGATCGCGATCCGGTCGCCGTGTTTGGCCAGGTGGCGGTCGATGCAGTTGTAGGAGACGTTGAGGCGGCCGTCGGTGAACCAGCGGTAGTTCGGCGCCGCCGACTCGTCCAGCGCCACCGTGAACGGCGTCTGCCAGCTCAGCTCCTGCCGTGCCAGGCCGGCCCAGAAGCCGACGTAGTCCTTCTCGGCGGCCGCCCGAAGTTCGGCCAGCTTCTGGACGTTGACGCGGGCGCGCGCGGCGAATCCCGGATCGGGCGGGAACACGCGGTTCTCGCCGAGTACGGACTGGATCTTGTCGTCTTTGCTCATGGTGTCTTCCTCGTGCACGAGGCCCCGTCCGGGACGGGCGCCTTTACTTCTTGGACCTGCCGCGGCGCGGCCGTTTCCAACGATGATACGCGAGCGGCGGATGTGATGGTCATTGCCAAAAAAAACCCCGGGCTGGCCGGGGCAGGGAACGAGTTCGTCTTCCTTGACCGGTGCGGATCCGTGTTGCGTGTAAACCTTGCGGTGCCGCGGCGGTTTCAGTGGCCCGACGCTTCGGAAGCGCCGATGCCGGTCTGCGAGCGCACGAACTGCGCGGTGAAGCGCTCCGCCTCCTGTGCCGCGCGCGGGCTCCGGTCCAGCAGCGAGAACAGCCAGCAGCCGGCGAAGCCCAGGGTCATGGAGAACAGCGCCGGCGTGTCGTAGGGAAAGATCGGCTGGGCGTGCCCGAAGGTCTTCACCCACACCGCCGGGCCGAGCACGGTCAGCGTCACCGCCGTGATCAGGCCGAGGAAGCCGCCGATGGTGGCGCCCCGCGTGCTCAGGCGGCTCCAGAACATGGACAGGACCAGCACCGGGAAGTTGGCGCTGGCCGCCACCGCGAAGGCGAGGCCGACCATGAAAGCCACGTTCTGTTTCTCGAACACGATGCCCAGCAGGATCGCCAGGACGCCGAGCAGCACGGTGGCGATGCGCGACACCACCAGTTCCTTCTTCTCGTCGGCGAGGCCCTTGCGGAACACGCTGCCGTAGAGGTCGTGCGACACGGCCGTGGCGCCTGCCAGGGTCAGGCCGGCCACCACCGCCAGGATGGTGGCGAAGGCCACTGCCGAGATGAAGCCGAGCATGGCGTCGCCGCCGACGGCGTGCGCCAGGTGCACCGCCGCCATGTTGTTGCCGCCGAGCAGGCCGCCCTTGGCGTCGAGGTACTGCGGGTCGACGCTGACCAGCACGATCGCGCCGAAG
This sequence comes from Nevskia sp., assembly GCA_031291075.1. Taxonomy (GTDB): domain Bacteria; phylum Pseudomonadota; class Gammaproteobacteria; order Nevskiales; family Nevskiaceae; genus Nevskia. Next base: position 6,378 of record JARLJS010000276.1, read on the forward strand.
CCGATGATGAAGGTCAGGATGTAGAAGTAGCCGATGAACGTGGTGGCGTAGAACACCGACTTGCGCGCCTCCTTGGCGTCGGCCACGGTGAAGAAGCGCATCAGGATATGCGGCAGGCCGGCGGTGCCGAACATCAGCGCCAGGCCGAGGGAGATGGCGGAAACCGGGTCCTTGACGAAGCCGCCCGGGCCCATGATGGCGCCGTGCTTGGGATGCACCTCCACCGCCTTGGCGAACAGGGCATCGAGGTTGAAGCCGAAGTGCACCAGCACCATCAGCGCCATGTAGCTGGCGCCGCCGAGCAGCAGCGCGGCCTTGACGATCTGCACCCAGGTGGTGGCCAGCATGCCGCCGAAAGTCACGTAGATCACCATCAGCACGCCGACGATGACCACCGCGGTGCTGTATTCCAGTCCGAACAGCAGCTTGATGAGCTGGCCCGCTCCCACCATCTGGGCGATCAGGTAGAACGCCACGGTCACCAGTGTGCCGCTGGCGGCGAGCGTGCGGATCGGCCGCTGCTCCAGCCGGAACGACACCACGTCGGCGAAGGTGAAGCGGCCGAGGTTGCGCAGACGTTCGGCGATCAGGAACATGATCACCGGCCAGCCGACCAGGAAGCCGATCGAGTAGAGCAGGCCGTCGAAGCCCGAGCCGTACACCAGCGCCGAGATGCCGAGGAACGAGGCCGCGGACATGTAGTCGCCGGCGATGGCGAAGCCGTTCTGCAGGCCGGTGATGTTGCCGCCGGCGGCGTAGAAGTGGTGGCGCGAACGGGTGCGGCGCGCCGCCCACCAGGTGATGACCAGGGTCAGTGCGACGAAGGCGAAGAACATCAGGATCGCGGTCAGGTTGACCGGGCGCTTCTGCGCCTCGCCCTCCAGCGCCCCGGCGGCGAAGGCGGCGGGGGTGAACGCGGCGAGCGCGGCGGCGGACAGGCGCCTCACTTGGCGTTCTCCTTGATCCTGCGGGTCAGGTCGTCGAACACGGAATTGGCCCGCCGCACGTAGATGCCGGTGAGGACGATCGAGGCGAGGATGATGCCCACGCCCACCGGCAGGCCGAGCGTGATGGTGCTGCCGTCAAGCGGCGTGGCCAGGGTGGCCGGCGAAAACGCCACCAGCAGGACGAAGCCGAAATAGAGCACCAGCGTCAGCGCGGTCAGGGTCCAGCCCAGACTCGAGCGCTTGTGCTCCAGTTCCTTGAACAAGGGGTCCGCCAGCACCTTCCGCACCAAGTCATCCGCCATGTTTTTCTTCCCCCGTCGCGCCTGAGCGTCTGCAGGTTCCGCGGCGGCGGCCATATCCCCGCCCGGTTCGGAACAGCGTGCAATGTATCGGCTGGTCGGGGAGGTGCCTAGGCGACTTTAGTCGAAGCCGGGCGCCGCGCAGAGCCTGGCCGGGGTGTTTCGGCTAAGCTGCGCGCAGGCGCAGCCCCGCGGGCATGGCCGCGCAACGGAGTCGGAAACGCGCATGCTGCAAGCCTGGTCCCTGTTCGCGGTTTCGGCGGCCTACGCCGCCCTGTTGTTCGGCATCGCCTACTACGGCGACCGCCGGGTCGAGCGTGGCCACGCCCCGGCGCGCAAGCCCTGGATCTACAGCCTGGCGCTCGGCGTCTACTGCACCTCCTGGACCTTCTACGGCGCGGTGGGCCGGGCGGTGGAGAGCGGCTGGGACTTCCTGCCGATCTACCTGGGCCCCATGCTGGTGTTCGGCCTGGGCTACCGGCTGGTGGCGCGCATCGTCGAGATCAGCAAGCGCCACAACATCACCTCCATCGCCGACTTCATCAGCGCGCGCTATGGCCGCCACCAGCAGCTCGGCATGCTGGTGGCGGCGATCGCGCTGGTCGGCGTGCTGCCCTACATCGCGCTGCAGCTCAAGGCGGTGAGCGTCAGCTTCGCCGTGCTGACCGGCCCCGAAGCGGGCGGCCGACTGCCGGACAGCGCCCTGCCGATGGCGGCGATGCTGGCGCTGTTCGCCATCCTGTTCGGCACGCGCCAGGTGGTCAGCAGCGAGAACCACCACGGCATGGTGCTGGCCATCGCGTTCGAGTCAGCGGTGAAGCTGGTCGCCTTCGTCGCGCTGGGGCTGTACGCCACTTACGGCCTGGCGCACGGCTTCGGCCCGGCCTACCGCCATGCGCTGGCGCTGCCGCAGGTGGCCGGACCGGTCGGCGACCGCGGCTGGCAGCTGGGCTTCCTCACCCAGACCGTCCTCGCCATGTCCGCCGTGCTGTGCCTGCCGCGCCAGTTCCACGTCGCGGTGGTGGAAAACACCGCGCCGGCCGACCTGCGTGCCGCCCGCTGGCTGTTCCCGCTGTACCTGGGGCTGATCAGCGTGTTCGTGCTGCCGATCGCCGCCGCCGGACTCGATGCCTTCCCGCGCGGCGACGTGATCGGCGACAGCTTCGTGCTGTCGCTGCCGCTCTCCGGCGGGCGCGAGGGGCTTGCCCTGTTCGCCTACCTGGGCGGCTTCTCGGCGGCCACCAGCATGGTGATCGTTGCCACCATCGCGCTCTCCACCATGCTGTGCAACGAGGTGGTGGTGCCCCTGCTGCTGCGCCTGTCGCCGCAGGGCCTGGCTCGGCGGCAGGATCTGTCCGGCCTGCTCAAGACCATCCGCCGCGTCGCCATCGTGGTGATCGTGGCGCTGGCCTACCTTTACTACCGGCTGTTCATCGGTCCCGGCACGCTGGCACACATCGGCCTGCTGTCGTTCTCGGCCGTGCTCATGTTCGCGCCGGGCCTGGTCGGCGGCGTGCTGTGGCGCGGCGGCAGCTACGGCGGCACGCTGGCCGGCCTCGCTGCCGGCTTCGCCGTCTGGGTTTACACGCTGCTGCTGCCGACCGTGCTGGGGCCGGCCGGTGATTCCGCGCTGCTGCTGCATGGGCCGTTCGGGTTTTCCTGGCTGCGGCCGCAGAACCTGTTCGGCGTGACGGGACTGGATCCCCTGACCCACGGCACCTTGTGGAGCCTGGCCGTCAACCTGGCCTGCTATGTCGGCATGCCCATGTTTGCCGCGCCCGGTTTGCACGAGCGGCTGCAGGGCGTGCGCTTCCTGGGAGGTGCCGAAGGCGGCTCGCCGCCTTACAGCGAGCAGCCGACCCCGCGCGGCAACGCCACCGTCGGCGACCTGCAGGAGCTTCTGCAGCGTTTCTTCGAGCCCGGGCGCGTGCGCGGCTTCCTGGGCGAATACGCCGGAAGCCTGGGGGTGGCGCCACCCGCGGCCAACGAGCGGGCGGAACCGGGGCTGGTGCGCTACACCGAGCGCCTGCTGGTCGGCGCGCTCGGCGCGTCGTCGGCGCGCCTGATCCTGGCCTCCACCCTGCGCGGCCGCGACATGCAGCCGGAGGACGTGGTGCGCCTGCTGGACGAGACCTCGCTCGCCATCCAGTTCAACCGCGAGATGCTGCGCGCCGCCCTCGAGCACCTGCCGCAGGGAATCTCGGTGGTCGACCGCGAGCTGCGCCTGGTGGCCTGGAACCGCCGCTACATCGAGCTGCTGGACTACCCCGAAGGGCTCATCGTGGTGGGGCGGCGGATCGAGGAGGTGTTCCGCTTCAATGCCCAGCGGGGCCTGCTCGGCGGCGGCGAAGGCGACACCGGGGAAATGATCGAGCGCCGCCTGGCCCACATGCGGGCCGGCCATGCCTATACCCGCGAGCGCGAGCTGCCCGGCGGCACCGTGATCGAAACGCGCGGCAACCCGATGCCTGGCGGCGGTTTCGTCACCAGCTACTTCGACATCACCGCCTACAAGAACACCCAGCGCCAGTTGCAGGAGATCAACGAGACGCTGGAGTCGCGCGTGGTCGAGCGCACCCGCGAGCTCACCGCGCTCAACGCCGCGCTGTCCGATGCCGGCTTCGCCGCCGAGCGCGCCAACACCGCCAAGACGCGCTTCCTCGCCGCCGCCTCGCACGACCTGGTGCAGCCGCTCAATGCCGCGCGTCTGTTCCTGTCCTCGCTGGACCGGCACGGCCTGCCGTCGTCCAGCGGAGCCCTGATCAACCAGGTGGAGAACTCGCTCAGCGCGGCGGAAAGCCTGCTGGCGAGCCTGCTCGACATCTCGCGCCTGGACGCGGGCGCGCAGGAGGCGCGGGCGGAGCACTTCGAACTGGCGCGGGTGATCGAGCCGCTGGCGGCGGAGTTCCGCGTGCTGGCCGAGACCCGCGGCCTGCGACTGCGCACGGTGCCGAGCCGCGCCGTGGTGTTCAGCGATCCGCGCCTGCTGCGCCGCGTGCTGCAGAACTTCCTCTCCAACGCCGTGCGCTATACGCGCAGCGGCCGCATCCTGCTGGGCTGCCGGCGCGTGCACGGCGCGCTGCGCATCGAGGTGTGGGATTCCGGGCCGGGCATCCCGCCGGACAAGCAACGCGAGATCTTCGAGGAGTTCCGCCGGCTCGACACCCAGGACGCCGGCGGCGAGCGCGGCCTGGGCCTGGGCCTGGCCATCGCCGAGCGCATCGCGCAGCGCCTGGGACATCCGCTGTCGTTGCGCTCCTGGCCCGGCAAGGGCAGCGTGTTCGGTATCACCGTGCCGCTGGGTGAGGCCGCCCGCATTGCGCCGCCGCCGCGGCCGGCGATCCGCCGCAGCAGCGACCGTGTGGCCGGCGCCACCGTGCTATGCCTCGACAACGAGCCGGCGGTGCTGGCCGGCATGGTGGCCCTGCTCGGCAACTGGGGCTGCCGCGTGCTCGGCATGCGCGACCGTGCCGAAGCGCTGGAGGCGACCGGCCAGGACGCGCCCGACCTGCTGCTGGTGGACTACCACCTCGACGGCGGCGTCAATGGCATCGCCGTGGCCGAGGAGTTGCGCAAGCTATGGGACACCGATGTCCCCGTACTGGTGATCACCGCCGACCACACGCAGGGCGCGCGCGAGGCCGCCGCCGCCCACGGCTTCACGCTGCTGCCCAAGCCGGTCAAGCCCGCGGCACTGCGCGCCCTGATGGGGCGCCTGCTGTCGGCGCGCGAGCGGGCCGTGCGGCTGGCCGGCTGAAGCGGCCGGTCTCAGGATGCGGCGGCGGCGGCGCGGGAGATCCGGCCGGTGGGTGCCTGCCGCGGCCGCAGCAGGAGGTACAGCAGGGGGCCGAACGAGCCGAGGAACAGCGTGGCAACGAGGTACGGCCAGGGGTTGCGGCCGTAGATGCGCGCATCGCGCACGATCCACACGCACACCAGCGACAGCGAGATGGCCAGGTCGCAGAACACCTGGATGCCGCCGGCATTGGTGAGATGGCTGCGCAGGATGCCGGCGTAGCCGACGTCGTAAACGACGTAGCCGGAGTAGATCCCGAATGCAGCGAACACGATGAACAGCAGGGTGCGAGTCATGGCCGTCTCCGTTCTGAATGGTGGCCGCACTTTCGCGCCGCGCCGCGCGCCGTTCAATTACGCCGTGGGTAATAGCCGCGGCGCGCGCAACTTGCCAGAATGCCGCCATGTCGACGCCGCAGCCGCACCTGCATGCCGAGGTCCGATCCGACGATTACGCGTTCGGTCACCTGCTGCGCGAGACGCGCGGCGCGCGCAAGCTGAGCCAGCTCGACCTGGCGGTCGAAGCCGGCATCTCGCAGCGACATCTGAGCTTCCTCGAATCGGGCCGTGCGCGGCCCAGCCGCGCCATGGTGTTGCAGCTGGCCGAATCGCTGGAGCTGCCGCTGCGCGTGCGCAACCGGCTGCTGGTCGCCGCCGGCTTCGCCCCGGTGTTCCCGCAGCGGCCGCTGGACAGCGAGGCGATGGCGCCGGTGCGGCAGGCGCTGGAGCGGCTGCTCGCGCACCACGAGCCGTTTCCGGCGCTGGTGATGGACCGCGGCTGGAACATCGTCATGACCAACCGGGCCCTGGACCGGCTTACCGCGGTCCTGGGTGATCCGGACGCCTTGTGGCGCAAGGTCTGCGGCGACGGGCCGCGCAACATGCTGAAGCTCACCTTCCACCCGCAGGGCCTGCGGCCGCTGATCTCCAACATGACCGAGGTCGGCGCGCACCTGCTGGCGCGGGCGCGGCTGGAAGCGCTGGAGGAGCCGGCGGTGGCCAGGCTGCTGGACGAGATCCTGGCCTATCCCGACATCCCTTCGCGCTGGAAGCTGGGCGAGGTCAACGCCCATCCGCCGCCGGTGCTGGCGACGCAGATGCGGCTGGGCGAGCTGCGGCTGAACCTGTTCACCATGCTCAGCACCTTCGGCACGCCGCAGGACCTGACCACCGACAGCTTGCGGCTGGAGCACCTGTTCCCGGCCGATGCGGAGAGCGAGGCGCTGCTGCGCAGGCTGGCGCAAAGCTAGTACCGTGACCCACAGGTTTCGAAACAAGTCTCGGGCCGCGTTTGGCCGCTCGCGGCGCCGGCGCTCCTCACCATGGCGCACACCATGCCTCGTCGCGCCGGCTTGCCAGCGGCCAAACGCGACTCCGATCTTTTGTTCCGAAACCTGTGGGTCACGGTACTAGTCCGACTCTTCGTCCGTATCCGCGGCTGGTGGCGGCGCCAGCGTGCCGGCCTCGGCGCGCAGCAGCCGCTGTGCCAGCACGGCCGCCTGGGTGCGGCGGTACAGGCCGAGCTTGCGCAGGATGGCGGTGACGTGCGCCTTGATCGTCGCTTCGGACACGTTGAGGTCGCCAGCGATCTGCTTGTTGAGGCGGCCGTCGGCCAGCATCATCAGCACGCGGAACTGCTGCGGCGTGAGGCTGGCCACCCGCTGCGCCAGTTCGCGCTCACCGCTGTCGCTGTCGGCCGTGGTCTCCGGCACCCCCGGCGGCAGCCACACGCCGCCCTCCAGCACGGCGTGCAGCGCTTCGCCGATGGTGTCGATCCCGACCGACTTGGGGATGAAGCCGCAGGCGCCGAAATCGAGCGCGCGCCGCATCACGGCGGGGTCCTCCACCGCGGACACCACCAGCACCGGGATGGCCGGATACTGTCCGCGCAGCGTGATCAGGGCGGAGAAGCCCTGCACGCCCGGCATGCGCAGGTCGAGCAGGATCAGGTCGGCCCGCGGATGCTCCTGCACCACCTGGTTCAGCGCCTGGGGGGTGTCCGCCTCGACGATCTGCACCCCCGGCAGCAGCTGCGCCACCGCGTTGCGCAGCGCGCTGCGGAACAGCGGGTGGTCGTCGGCGATGATCAGCGTGGATACCAGGCTCACGGACAGCGCGCCCTTGTTCTGGATGCCGCCGCTCCCCTCGGGTTCGTGGGGCGCGGCCGGCGGTGGATACAGCGCAGGGTATCGCAAAGCCGCTCCTACCAGTGGCCTGTCGACCATGTTTTAGCCGCTTCCGGCGCGGCGTCCTATTCGACCTAAGCCTAAGGCGCCGTCGCGGGTGCGGGCATAATGCTGCATTGCAACCCGTTCCGGAGCACCGTGGTCCACTATCGTCACAGCTACCACGCAGGCAACTTCGCCGACGTCTTCAAGCACGTCCTGTTGATCGGTCTCCTGGCTGCGCTCAACCGCAAGGACAAGCCCTGGTGCTACCTCGAGACGCATGCCGGCGCCGGCGACTACGACCTGGGCGGCGAGGGTGCCACCCGCACCGGGGAGTGGCAGGACGGCATCGGCCGGCTGACGGATCCGTCAGGCGCGCCGGAACTGGTGGCGGAATACCTGCGACTGATGATGGTGGCGCGGGATCAGGCCGGCGCGCAGCACTATCCGGGCTCGCCGCAGTTCGCCCGCGCCCTGGCGCGCCCGCAGGACCGGCTGGTGCTGTGCGAAAAGGTGCCGGCCGTGGCGGAAGACCTGAAGCGGTCGCTGCGCGGCGACGGCCGGGTGGCGATCCACCTGCGCGACGGCTACGAAGCGCACGCGCTGTTGCCGCCGGCGGAAAAGCGCGGCCTGATGCTGATCGACCCGCCGTTCGAACGCGGTGACGAGTTCGACGCCATCGCAGGGCTGATCGCAAAATCCGCGGCACGCTTTGCCGGCGGCGTCTATGCAGCCTGGTACCCGGTCAAGAACCGCCATGTCGTGTCGCAGTTCGCCCGGCGGGTGGCGCGCGAGACCGGTCGCCCGGTGCTGAGGCTGGAGTTCGACACCGGCGCCGGGGCGCAGACCGTCAGCACGGTCCGCGCCGGGACGGGCAGGGGCGAAGCGAAGGTGATCGAGAAACACCCGCTGCATGCCTGCGGGCTGCTGGTGGTGAATCCGCCCTACGGGTTCGAACAGCAGGCGGATGCCGCGCTGCGCTGGCTGGCCCAGCGACTGGCGCAAGGTGCGGGCGCGGGCTTCACCGCGGAGTCCTACTGAGCGGTCGCCTTCAGGGCAGGATCATTTCCCAGCGCGCGCCGCCATAGCGGCTGGCGCCGTCCAGGCTGACGCTGCCGCGCTGCTCGCCGCGCCGGTGGAGCTGGGCCACCAGGCCGGCAAAGCCCATCCCCAGTCCGGTGTTGGCGGTGGTGAAGCCGCGTTCGGACCCCGACGCACCCGCGCCGGGGCCGGCGCCGTCGTCCTCGATGCGGATGGCCACGCCGCTGCCGAGTGCTGCGGCCGACAGCAGCACGCGGCTGCGCGCGAAGCGGCAGGCGTTGTGCAGCGCGTCGGCCACCACGCCTCCGACCAGGCTGGTGTCGTAGCAGGCCATCAGCCCCTCCGGGCAATCCAGCTCGGCGGCCAGGCCGCGCGTGCTCAGGGCCGAGCCGTAGGCCAGCAGGGTTTCCTCCAGCGTGTCGCGCACCGGCTGCTTGGCCAGGTCGAGCGGATAGCGTTCGGCGCCGATCCTGTACAGCATCAGGATGCGCATCAGGGTGCTGTTGACGCGCCCGACCTGTCGCCCGATCTCGCCGATCTCGCCGCACAGCTCGGCGTCGTCGCCGCGGCGTTCGCTCAGGCCCGCGAGGTGTTCGAGCACCACGCCGAGCGAGTTCTTGGCGTCGTGGGCCGACGCCGCGATCAGCGCGTCGATCTCCGATCCGGGCGCGCGCGGTTTCATGCCGCCAGCAGCTCCCGGTAGGTGCGCTGCACTTCGCGGAACTGCTCGGACTTGTCGCCGAGCTTGCACAGACGATCCAGGTACTTGGCCGTGCAGGCGAGATGCTTTTCGTCGGGGCCGTTGCGCAGCATCATGTTGAGCAGGATCTTGACCGCGTTCATGTTGATGGTGCGGTTGCGCGGCAGCCGGTCGGCGGCCACCATCAACAGCCTGGCCGCCTCGTCGCTCTTGCCCTCCTCGAACAGTTTCACGCCCATGTTGTTGAAGCGCGCCACTTCCTCGCGCGCGCCGTCGATGATGCCGGCGCAATCCTCCTCGATGCCGAATTCCTTCAGGAGAGTCGCAGCGCGTTCCATCAGCTCGGCGTTGTCGTAGGCCTCGCGGATCGCGCGTTTCACGATCTCCACCCCCTGCGCGGTTTCCTCCAGCATCAGGCAGGCCCGCGCCAGCTCGAGCTGCGACTCCGCCGGCAGGTCCTTGCTGCAGCGCGGGAAGATCTGCAGCGCCTGCGTCAGGAAGCGCTTGGCATCCTTGGGGAGTCCGTTGTTGGCGTAGGTGAGCGCCTGCCACACCGCGATGCGCAGTTCCTCGCCCGGATGGGCGCGCAGGGCGACGCGTCCTTCGCCCAGCGCCGCCAGCCCCTTGGTCATGGAGCGCGCGCCGAGCATGGCGGCGAGTTCGATGTATTCGCCGGCGCTGGCCAGGTAGGAGCCGCGGCCCTCCTGGATGGCGCGGCGGTAGGCTGTTTCGGCCACCGCGGTCTGGCCGTTGCGCATGGCCAGGTCGCCGAGCCGGCGCTGGCGGCGGACCGATTTCGGCGACAGCTCGGTGGCGGCCTGCAGCGTCGCCTGCGCCGCCTCCACCGCCCCCTGCGCTTCCAGCGCCTGGGCCAGCCAGTCGTAGGGCTCCAACACGTAGGCGGAATCGGTGATGAGCTGCTCCAGGCTTTGCTGCGCTTCCGCGTACTGCTCGCGCAGCACCTGCAGCTTGCCCAAGCCGAAGCGTGCCCACAGGAAGTCGCGTTCCGCCAGCGCCTGCTGGTAGAGCGCCTCGGCTTGGTCGTAGTCGCCGATCACGATGCACAGCTCGGCCTTGATCCGCAGCAGGTCGAGGGCCTGCGCCGGGTTGGCGGCGGCCTGCTTGTCACAGATGGTGATGGCGCGGGCGTGGTCGCGCGCGGCCAGCGCCTCGTCCAGCGCCTTCATGTCGCGCTTGCGGGCGATCGCGCGCTTGATCCGGTGCATGGCCACGTCTTTCTGGATCGGTTTGACCAGGTATTCGTCCGGTTGGAACTCGAGCGCGCCCAGCACCATCGGCCGCTGCGCCTCGGCGGTCACCATCACGAACGCCGAGGACACGCCTATCAGCCGGCGCTGGCGGGCCTCCTCCAGCACCTGCTGGCCGTCCTTGCCCTCGCCGAGGTTGTAGTCGCAGATCACCACGTCGTAGGTCTTGGCGCCCATCTGCTCGATGGCTTCCTCGCCGGTGCCGCAGAGGCTGATGTGCACCGCCTCCATGTCCTCGACGATCCGCCGCATGGCGCTGCGCATTGTCGAGATGTCGTCGACGATCAGGAAATTCAGGTGTGACAGGGACACAGTCGTGGAGCTATGACAACAGCCTCGAAAAAATACGAAAAGGTACAGCGCCTGGCATTTTGTCCGCTCGATCAAGGGCATAAGTGCCCGGCACGACCAATTGCCCTGAATCGGGGCATGAGCGGTAGGCTTGCGCGCGGTTGCGGCTCCGGCCTTAACATGGTGCAGACTTCTATCTGGGACCCACCAATGGCGGACACTCCGGCCGGTTTCAACGCCGCCGCGCACCTGGCGCGCCTGCGCCGGGACGGGTACACCATCATTTCCGATTTCCTGTCGCCGCAAGCGCTGCAGGCCGTACGCGAAGGGCTGGTGCCCTTCCTCGGCAGCCATGCCGGCCGCAACAACTTCGAAGGCTACAAGACCGATCGCGTCTATACGCTGGTCGCGCGCGGCAGGCTGTTCGAGGAGCTGGTGTGCGACGGGCGGGTGCTGGCCTTGTGTGACGCCCTGCTCAAGCCGGGTTACCTGCTCACCGCCAGCCAGGCGATCTGCATCCACCCGGGCGAGACACCGCAGCCGATCCCTGCGACGACTCCTTTTACCCCATCCCGCGGCCGCGCCCGGCGATCAGCCTGAGCACCATCGTGGCGGTGGACACGTTCACCGCGGAGAACGGCGGTACCGAGATCATCCCCGGCAGCCACGCCTGGGGCGATGCGCAGATCGCCGGTATGTACGACGGCCACGATGCCGACGCGCCCGCGCGGCCGGAACTGGTGGACCAGCTACGTCCGGTGGAGATGCCGGCGGGTGCCTGCCTGATATTCCTCGGCACCCTGCTGCACCGCGGCGGCGCCAACCGCAGCAGCGCGCCGCGCCTGGCCTTCTCCAACCAGTACTGCGAACCCTGGGCCCGTACGCAAGAGAACTTCTTCCTGGGCGTGCCGCCGGAGCTGGCGCGCGGCATGTCGCCCCTGCTGCAGCAGCTGCTGGGCTACGACATCTGGGCGCCGTTCATGGGCCACGTCACCGCCTCGCACCCGCTCAAGACGCTGCAGCCGGACTACGTCAACGCGGTGCTTGCGCAGCGGCCCTGACTGCTGCAGGCTGCCACCATCCATACGCGACCAGTCCGATGTCCGAACTCGACAACCAGAATTCCGGCGCCGTCGAAACCCTCTACCAGGGTCGCTTCCTGGCTCTGCGGCGCGAAGGCCGCTGGGAATACGTGGAGCGCATCAACAACGCGCGCGGCGCGGCCTTCATCGTCGCCGTGACCGATGCGCGCGAGCTGGTGCTGGTGGAGCAATACCGCGTGCCGCTGCGCGCCGTCAGCGTCGAGCTGCCGGCCGGCATCATCGGCGACGAGGCCGCTTTCGCCAACGAGGGCGTGGAAGCGGCGGCGCTGCGCGAACTGGAGGAGGAAACCGGCTTTCGCGGCAGCCACGCCGAGCTGCTGGCCAGCGGGCCGGTCGGTCCCGGCCTCACCTCGGAGATCCTCTACCTGATCCGGGCCCACGGCCTGCAGCGGGTGCACGCAGGCGGCGGCGTGGAGGGCGAGGACATCACCGTGCACGTGGTTCCGCTGGAGGGGGTCGCCGGCTGGCTGGCGCAGCAGGAGCGCAGCGGCAAGTGGATCGAGCCGCGCATCTACGCGGCGCTGTGGTTCGCCCAGCAACCGGCGCGGCCCGCCGGCGCTTAGGGCGCGCCTTCTTCTTGCCGGATCGTCCGGCTTGCCCTATCGTGGCGCCATCAGCCGGGGGTGCCGCCGGAAAGAGGCGGCTGAGATCAAACCCTTGGAACCTGGTCGGTCGATACATTTGAAGATTCCGGCGTAGGGAAGGCTGGCGCCGGCTGCTTTCGCGCTCTTTCCTTTGCCCAGCGAGGATGCCGCATGAGCGCCGTAGCCGAAGAACTGCACAACCGTGGGTTGCAACAGAAGGCCGGAGAGCTCTCCGCCGAGGTCTGCCTTCCGTTTCCGAAGAGCCGCAAGATCTATGTCGAGGGCTCGCGCCCGGACCTGCGCGTGCCGATGCGCGAGATCGCGCAGACCGCCACCCGCAGCGCCCAGGGCGAGGAAGCCAACCCGTCCCTGAGCGTGTACGACACCAGCGGGCCCTATACCGACCCGGACGTGCGCATCGACCTGCTGGCCGGGCTGCCGGCCCTGCGCGCCGGCTGGATCGCCGAGCGGGGCGACACCGCCGAGCTGAAAGGGCCCACCTCCATCTTCGGCCGCATCCGCGCCGCCGACGAGAAGACCCGTCATCTGCGCTTCGCCCACATCCGCAAGCCGCTGCGGGCCAGGCCGGGCGCCAACGTCAGCCAGATGCACTATGCCCGCCGCGGCACCGTAACGCCGGAGATGGAATACATCGCCATCCGCGAGAACCAGCGGCTGCAGGAGCTGCGCGAGACTTACGAGCGCGCCGGATACCTCAAGCGCCACCCCGGCCAGTCCTTCGGCGCGGCCATCCCCGAGGCGATCACGCCCGAGTTCGTGCGCAGCGAGGTGGCGCGCGGCCGCGCCATCATTCCGGCCAACATCAACCACCCGGAGCTGGAGCCGATGATCATCGGCCGCAACTTCCTGGTGAAGATCAACGCCAACATCGGCAACAGCGCTGTCACCAGCGGCATCGCCGAGGAAGTGGAGAAGATGGTATGGGCCGCCCGCTGGGGCGCCGACACCGTGATGGACCTGTCCACCGGCAAGCACATCCACGAGACGCGCGAGTGGATCGTGCGCAACTCGCCGGTGCCCATCGGCACGGTGCCGATCTACCAGGCGCTGGAGAAGGTCGACGGCAAGGCCGAGGAGCTGAGCTGGGACATCTTCCGCGACACCCTGATCGAGCAGGCCGAGCAGGGGGTGGACTATTTCACCATCCACGCCGGCGTGCGGCTGGCCTACATCCCGCTGACCGCCGGGCGCGTCACCGGCATCGTCAGCCGGGGAGGGTCGATTCTGGCCGAGTGGATGGTGAAGAACCACCGGCAGAACTTCCTGTACGAACACTTCACCGACATCTGCAAGATCTTCCAGAAGCACGACGTCAGCTTTTCGCTGGGCGACGGGCTGCGGCCCGGCTCGCTGGCCGACGCCAGCGACGAGGCTCAATTCGCCGAATTAAAAAC
>JARLJS010000277.1 GCA_031291075.1 Nevskia sp.
GGGGGGGGGGGGGGGGGGGGGGGGGGGGGGGGGGGGGGGGGGGGGGGGGGGGGGCGGCCCCCCCCCCCCCCCCCCCACGGTCTGCGGGGCTGCGCCCACCAGGACCGCGTAGCGGTCCATCCAGAAGCGTTCGAACTCGCGCATCGTGCCGGCGTGCTGGCGCAGTTCCGCATGCTGCTCCGCGAGCTGTTCGAGCCGGCCGGCCAGGGCGGAAAAGCGCTCGCCCAGGGCGAAGCTGTCGGTGGCGGCGGTGAGGAAGGTCAGCTCGGTGCGCGAAACGGTGAAGGTCAGGCCGGCGCAGACGCCGGGGTGCTCATTGTTGGCGGGCAGGCGCGTCAGCATGGAGCCGATGGTGCCGGCGGCCTGCATCAGGCGCAGGCTCTGCCGTACGAAGTCGCCGCGCAGGCCGGCGTGTTTGGGCAGCGTGGAGAGGGCGGCGTGCGCCGCCAGCACGTGCAGCATCAGCTCGTAGCAGACGTTGCCGGCATCGAGCAGCAGGATGGCCGGTTCCTCCACGATCTGCAGGCGCTGCGGCAGGATCGGCGAGCGCATCACCGGGTTGCGCGCCACCGGGCGGTACGGGGTGAAGCCGGGGCGCGCCGCCGCCAACTCGCGCCATTCGTGGCGGATGGCGCAGTAGCGCGAGAAGTGCGAGCCGGCCTTGCTCTGCGGCGAGCCTTCGCCCTGGTGCACGATGAAGTCCACCGCCGCCTCCGCTTCGTCGAGGCTGCGGATGGTGCGCAGGCCGGCCAGGTTGAAGTCCTGCGGCGAGAGCTGCGCCTCGCGTGTGCCCACGAACAGGGCCTCCTCGCCGATCTCCTCCGCCAAGCGGCGCAGGCTGTCGCGGATGGAGCTGTAGAGCTCGCCCACCGTCTGGTAGTCCTCGGCGAACGGCATCAGCCGGTCGCTCGCGCCCTGCCGCCGGTAGCTCAGTTTCTCGAAGCGGCCGCCGTCCTGGTCCGCCGCGTCGAGCGGGCGCTCCAGGTAGACGAAGTGGTCCAGCGTGTCCAGGTCGAACGGCGCCAGCTCCACCACCACGTCGGCCGGGAACAGGCCGGGCGAGATGGGGAAGTTGAACCGGCGGTAGTGCGGCCGGCCGCCGAGGGCGATGGCCAGGTTGTTGACCAGCGCCAGGTGCAGCATCTCGTCGGTGGCGATGCGCATCACCTCCTGGCGCCAGCGGCGCACGGCGGCGGCCTCGCCGGCGCTCAGGTCCTCGTCCTCCGACTGCTTGAGCGAGAACCCGGCGTAAAGGTAACAGCACATCAGGCAATGCTCGATCTCGGCGGCCTCGCCGAGCATCATCAACAACTGGGTGCGGTGGTTGGCGGGAATCACGGCGGCCACCTGGGGATGTCGGGCTTGCTTCGATCATACCCGCTTGTGAGGCTGGATAGACCAGGCCACGGCGACATTGGTCCGAGCCGACGGGCCAGCTGTGCTCTCGTCGTTCATCACGCCGGTGGCGGAGTACAAAAAATCCGGCGGCCGACGCCAAGCCATGGCGTCGGCCGCCGTTTACAGCTCGAAGTGGATTCCCCGTCGCCGGAGAAATCCCGCACCAGCAGCATTACTGGTGGCGCTGCTTGTGGATCTTCCTGCTGTTCTTGTTGAGGGACTTGTTGAGGTTACGCTGCTCGCGCTTGGTCAGGTGACCGCCATTCTTGGCCTCGTCCGCACTCTCGCGCTGGGCGATGTTGGCGTCGCGCTTCTCGTCCCTGGCGGCCTGCTTGGCGTTGAGCTGGCCATCGGCGACGCCGTTCTGGATGCGCTGCTGCTGGTTGTCCAGGCGCTGGTTGACCTCGTTGACGCGCGGGTGGTCCGGCACCGGCGGCACGGCCGGCGCCGCTTGCGCCAGGGCCACCTCAGACACCATCAGACCGGACAAAACGACAGCCAGCATGGTCACACGTGAAACCGACATCTTCTTCATGGGTATTGCCTCCGCCCCGGTAGGGGACACATTGCGTTGGTGGAACTCCGGTACTTCATCTCCCTCCGGATGGTCCCTCCGGAAGTCGCAAGCAGGATACGATCGTATTGCTGACTGGTGGCTGAACATAAAGCGCGGCGACATCGAAGGGGTGATGCCGTGGCCTGTTTGTGTGCGGTCCATCACAGTTGGTCGGCCGGGCCTGGGGCGCGCTGGGAAAAAGTCCCGGATTCCTTGCTTTTTTTGCGGATTCCCGGCGCTTTCGCGCCGTTACCTCCTTTGCCTCAGCTTTTGCGGGAACTACGCGTTCCGTACGTGCGCGGTCGAAGTCCCAGGCCACGCCCCGCCATCCATTCGGACCATGACGACGAGGCGGGAGGTGGTTACAACGACATTGTCGTGTCGCCATCGGAGTCCTTGAATGCATGCCGCACCATTGAGCGGGCGTTGCGCTGTCGTCACCGGCGGTGCCGGAGGCCTGGGCCTGGAAATCGTCCTCGGGCTGGCGCGCCTGGGGGCGAGAGTGATCATCGCCGACCGCGACGTGGCCGGAGGCGAGGCGGCCGTGCGCCGCGTCAGCGGGGAGGGGAGTGGGGGAACGGCTGAATTCCGCAAGCTCGACCTTGGAAACCTGCAGCGCGTGCGCGAATTCGCGGCGGCGCTCAATGCGGATTCCGGGGCCGTGGACATCCTGGTCAACAACGCCGGGCTGCTGCCTCCAGTGCAGCGTGCCACGACTGCCGACGGCTACGAGCTGGCGTTCGGGGTGAACTACCTGGGGCACTTCGCGCTGACCGGGGCCTTGCTGCCGGCGCTGCTGCGCGGCGCGCGCACGCGGGTGGTGAGTGTCTCCAGCATCGCCCACCGCGGCGCGCATATCGCGTTCGACGACCTGCAGCTCGAACACGGCTATGTGCCGAGCCGTGCCTATGCGCAGAGCAAGCTGGCCTGCCTGATGTTCGCTTATGCGCTGCAACGCCGTGCCGCCCGGACCGGCGGACGGATCGCCAGCCTTGTTGCGCACCCGGGCGTCTCCCGTACTTCCATCGGCGAAGCCTGGAATCACGAGTCGCGGCGCGGCATGCGGGATCGGCTGGAGCGGTGGGCCTCCAACGTTTCGATGCGTTGGCTCTCCCAGACCCCTGCTCAGGGGGCGCAGCCGGCGCTGTACGCCGCGACTTCCCCGGATGCGGTCGGCGGCGGGTTCTATGGCCCCGGGGGCTTCCAGCAATTGCAGGGTTCGCCCAAGGCGGTGAGGGCAAGCCGGCGGGCGCTGGACGTGGCGGCGCAGGAAAGACTCTGGACGGTTTCGGAGCGGCTCACCGGTATCGGCTACGCCGAATTGCGGTGAGTGCGATGGCCTGGGCGATAATGAACCGGTCCCAAGCCCTCACCGTCACCCACCCCGAACACTCATGCCCCAATACATCAAAGTCGATCAAAACAGCACGGTCTGCACCATCACCCTGAACCGCGACGACAAGCGCAACGCCTTTGGCGACGCGATGAGCGAGGAATGCAGTGCGGCCCTGGACCAGGCAGTCGCGGCGGGGTGCTCCGCCGTGGTGATCCGCTCCAACCCGGGGACGAACGTGTGGTCGTCCGGGCACGACCTCACCGAGATCCGCCATCCGCAGGATCTGGCGCAGGACTCGATGTTCGTTCTGTTCCGCCGGATCGTCGACTGCCCGCTGCCGGTGATCTGCGCAGTGGACGGCGATGCCTACGCCGGCGGCTTCATGATCGCGCTGCTGTCGGATCTGGTGGTGGCGACGCGGCGTTCGCGCTTCTGCATGACCATCAACAAGATGGGCCTGCCGCTGCCCATCTACTGTTATCAGTACTGCGCAGCGGTGCTGGGGCTGCACAAGGCGAAGGAGATGTTCTTCACTGCCCGCCTGATCGCCGCCGAGGACGCTTGTACACAGGGACTGGTCAACCACGTGGTGGAGGGCAGGGACGAGCTGGACGCGAGGGTCGGCGAGCTGGTGCAGGCGGTGGCGGGCTGCAATCCCGCCGGTGTGGCGTTTTCGAAAGGCATGCTGAACGGCGTCATCCAGGGGATGGCGTTCGCGCCGCAGACCATGCGACAGTACGAGGAAGGGGCGCAACACCTTGCTACGAATCCCGAGGTGACGCGCCGCATCGAGGCGCTGATCGGCAGGATCGGCGGCAGGTAGCCGGTAGCGGGGCACGGCGTGCCCTGAACCTTTGATCGGGACCGGTCGCCAATGTCATAGGGACTTGATCCGGGTCAATGCCGGCAGCGGCAGGCGTTCGTACGCTTTTGCAGGTGCAGCTTGTCTTGAGCGGCTATAGCGCGCTGGCCGGAATACTGTCGTCGCACTGATGGTCCACCGAACTGCAGTCCTTGTGTAAGAAAGGATGAAATGTATGGACGTCAAACATCACTGGCACCTGATGGAGCGGATGGAGAACCTGCTCGAGCGGGTCGAGCACCGCGTGTACAAGCACGAACGGCCATCGCACCTGACGGCGGAGCCGTCTGAATGGCATCCGCCCATGGACATCCGGGAGACACCGGCCGAGTATCTGATCGATATCGAGCTGGCCGGCATCCACAAGGATGCCATCGATGTCTCCCTGCTCGAGGGGATGCTTACCGTGCACGGCAAGCGTCCGCTGAAGCCGCCTGCGGAGGGCGAGAGACATCACATCATCGGTCGCATGTACGGTCATTTCTCCCGCACCTTCGCGCTGCCGGAGGATGCCGATACCGATGGCATCAAGGCGACGGTCAGCGAAGGTGTGCTCAGCGTGCGGCTGCCGAAGTTGGCCGGGGCGGCCGAGGTCGCCACCAAGATCGAGGTGGACTAGAACCCATCGGCTGCAGGGCATGCCCGGCGCGCCGGCCGGAGATCGATTCGAGTAGCGCACATGCTTGAAGTTCGCCAGATCAGGATTCCGGCCGTCTACATGCGCGGCGGCACCAGCAAGGGCGTGTTCTTCCGACTGCAGGATCTGCCGGAGCGCTGCCGGGCGCCCGGCGAGTCACGCGACAAATTGCTCCTGCGTGTGATCGGCAGTCCCGATCCCTATGGCAAGCAGATCGACGGCATGGGCGGGGCCACGTCGAGCTCCAGCAAGGCGGTGATCCTGTCGCGGAGCGCCAGGCCGGATCACGACGTCGACTACCTGTTCGGTCAGGTGTCGATCGACCAGGCCCTGGTCGACTGGAGCGGCAACTGCGGCAACCTGTCAGCCGCCGTGGGTCCGTTCGCCGTCGCCAATGGGCTGATCGATCCGGCGCGCGTGCCGCATGACGGCGTCTGCACCGTACGCATCTGGCAGGCCAACATCGGCAAGACCATCATCGCGCACGTGCCCGTCACCGGCGGCGAGGTGCAGGAAACCGGCGACTTCGAGCTGGACGGCGTGACCTTCCCGGCCGCGGAGGTGGTGCTGGAATTCCTGGACCCGGCCGACGAAGGCGAAGGCGAAGGCGAGGGCGGCGCGCTGTTTCCCACCGGCAACCTGGTGGACGAGCTCGACGTGCCGGGGCACGGCAGGCTGAAGGCCACCCTGATCAACGCCGGCATCCCGACCGTCTTCGTCGAGGCGCAAGCCATCGGCTGCACCGGCACCGAGCTGCAGGACGCCGTCAACGGTGATCCCCGGGCGCTGGCCCTGCTCGAAGCTATCCGCGCCCACGGCGCCGTGCGCATGGGCCTGATCGGGGAGATCGGCGAGGCGGCGCGACGCCAGCACACGCCCAAGATCGCGTTTGTATCCCCGCCGCGGGACTACGTTTGCTCCAGCGGGAGGAAGATCGCGGCCAGCGACGTCGACCTGCTGGTACGCGCGCTGTCCATGGGCAAGCTGCACCACGCCATGATGGGCACGGCGGCGGTGGCCATCGGCACCGCGGCGGCGATCCCGGGCACGCTGGTCAACCTCGCCGCCGGCGGCGGCGCGCGTGAAGCGGTGCGCTTCGGGCATCCCTCCGGAACGCTGCGTGTGGGCGCCGCCGCCAAACTGGTGGACGGCCGCTGGACGGTGACCAAGGCCATCATGTCCCGCTCTGCGCGCGTGCTGATGGAAGGCTGGGTGCGCGTACCGGGGGATGCGTTCTAGAGCGTTTTTAGTTTAGATGCATACATGTTGTTCCCCTCTCCCGCTTGCGGGAGAGGGGTAGGGGAGAGGGGCTTTTGGCCGGACGGAAAGCCCCTCTCCCGGCCCTGCGGGCCACCCTCTCCCGCACGCGGGAGAGGGGAAGATGTGTGCACGTAAAGAGAAAATGCTCTAGAGCGTCTTTGGTCTGGATGGATACATCTTGTTCCGCCCTCTATCCGCGCGCGGGAGAGGGGAAGGATGTGTGCACGTAAAAAGAATATGCTCTGGAACCTGTCCTAAAAATAGCGGGCGCTTTTTGAGTGCCGCGGCTCCGGTTCCGGATCACTCCGGCAGGAAGTGACGGTCGTCGAAGGTCTTCATCCAGCCCGGCACATAGACCGCGAACAGGCTGACCAGCGCGCCGTTGACGAATCCCTCGGGAAACATCAGCAGCAGCACCATCGCCGGTGGCCATCCTTCCAGCGAGGACAGGTGGCCTCCCAGCGCAATCAGCAGCAGCGTGCACAGGCAGACTGCCAGCATAGACAGCCCGCCGCCGAGAAAGCCGACGCCGAGCAGGTAGACGTAGAGATTGCGCGGCCCGTGCCTGACCGCCAGCCGCAGCACCATCGCGGTCATCGCCACCGGCAAGCTCACGTTGAGCAGGCTGTCGGCCAGCAGCAGGGAGGTGACGCCGCCCCGCAGGGCCAGGTCCGCGAGCTGCGCCAACGTGCCGACCCAGAGGGCGAGCGGGGCGCCCAGCAACAAGGTCACCGTGGTGACGCCCAGCGGATGGATGCCGAACAGCGGATGCACGCGCGCGTGGATGCCCCACAGTCCGAACAGGAACAGGAAGGCGCCGCCGAGCAGATGCAGCCGTGCCGGCACGCCGGCGAGCGGGCGCCAGGGCAGCAGCCGGCCCGCCAGCGCCAGCACCGCGATCTGCAGCAGGCTCAGGCCCCATACAGCGGCGCGTGGCAGTGTCAGCAGTGTCGCCTGGAGATCCATGGCATCGCGTTGCTGTCGGCCGGGGAGTGGGATGTGACAAGGGCGGAGGGCGCGATTCATCCTCCGCGAAGTTGATCCGGACTGCAAACTCCGGTGCGGCGAGGGCACGACACATTGTTGTAGTGTCCCCCGAAGCCGAGGGGCTCCATCCGAATCAAGCACTTGCCTCATGCGGCAGACCGGTACCGCGTCAGCTTTCCGACGCGTCCGCACTACGAATTGCAGAAATTCCTTCACATATTTCAACAGCGTAGGGAAAAAAATCCATGCGCGTCGCAACGCGATTTGCTTCACACTAGCGCTTCGGTTGCACGTTGGAGCATCGGTTCGGCGAGGCGTCCCGTCTCGCCACCAGACGATCGGTGATCACCCGGCAGGGACGACGCAAGGCAAAGGCGCAGGTTTGCCCGCCTTGGGAGTCCAGCCGTTTCCAGGGAACTGCGCCGCTGCATCGGGCAGCGGGCGAAGCGAATGACCAATGGCTAGAAACGTGAAAGGCAGGATCCTTACAGCCCTGCTGTTGCTGATCGCGGGCGGTTGGCTTTCCACGGCGTCGGCGGCGTCCACGCAGCCCATCGCCTGTTCCTGGATGAACGCGAACACCGCGCCGGCACCCTACAATTTCATCTATGCGGATTCGGATACTGCCGCCGCCTACTATGAGACGTACCTGTCGGTGGTTCCCGGTGCATCGGTCACCCTGAAAGGGCAATATCCGCAGGCGCGTTATTTCTCCTACTTCATCTACGAGGGCGTGACCTCGATCCTGGCCCACGCGGTCGATTACCAGATCGCGCCGGATGCCGGCAGCCAGTCGCCCTTTGTCAGTGCGCAGAACGTCGTCTCGGAGTCCGCCGGCACGGTCAACACCTATACCCTGACCATCACGTTTTCGGCGCAGCCGGCCAGTCCCGCGCCCAATACGCTGTACGTCGACCCTTCCGTGGCCGGCAGCAGCGTGCTGATCGTGTACCGCGTCTACAACTCGTTCACCTCGAACCTGCTGGGCGGCGTGCCTCTGCCGGCTTTTTCCGGCACCAGCGCCAACCCGTTCACCTGCGGTTTCTGGGCGTTCGGCATCAACGTGCTGCCGCCGCTGGTCAACTACCTGGACAACGCCTCGGCGACCTGGCAGATCCCGGTCGCCGCCGAACCCCGCTTCGCCCTGGCATACAAGACGCAGAACGTGGTGTCGGTCATCGAGAACGAGGACAACCAGTTCGCGTACACCAACAATTCCCTGGCCAACCACGACATGATCCTGGTCCGGTTCAAGGCGCCGACGTACGCAACCGAGCCGGGGGCCGCCCAGCCGGTGAACGTCCGCCACTGGTCCGTGTGCCAGAGCTCGCTCACCTCGACGCACATGTGGGGGTGCACCGAGGATAGCGCCGCCACCGTCGACGCCAACGGCTTCGTGAACATCGTCGTCTCCAAGACGCAGGTGACGGCACCGGGCTTCAACTGGCTCCTGTACGGTCCCTCGACCCTGCAGACCGGCGAACTGATCTACCGCCAGCAGTTGCCGGCCGCGAACTTCGCTGGCTCGTTCGCCAACGTGCCGTCCGGGCAGAATCCCACCGAGGTCATCGGCGCCTACTTCCCGCTGGCCACCTATTGCAGCAACAGCGTGTTCACGGCCAATAGCGGCAGCGGGATCGATCCGGCGGTCACCTTCGCCGCCTGCACCGGAAGCTGAGGGCGGCGCGAGGATTCGCGCGGAGGGGAGAGCGGTGCCTGACGCGCTCCGTCAAAGCGTTCCGCCGGGCGGGTTCTGTGGGTCACAGGCGCCGCCACTGCTTCGCCACCAGTAACCCGCCCCAGGCCCAGGCGAGCACCATCAGGACGGTACCGACGGTTTTCGACAGCCGCGCCAGCGCGTGGTCGTAGGGCAGCCAGCCCAGCGGCGCCAGGATGTTGTGCCAGTCGTGGCGGAATTCGCGGACGGCGGCGATCTCGTCGGACCATTCGCCGGTAAGGGGCAGGGCCATCAGGCGGGCATCGCCGATGTAGGGCGCCAGGTCGATGAAGTTCTGGCCGCACCACCACAGGCAGACGGAGGCGGAGAACGGCTGGCGCTGCCGGAACACGAAGTAACCGGCCAGCAGCAGCGGCAGCAGGCACTGGAACAGGCTGCCGCCGAGGAACATGAACCACTGGCCGAAAGGGCGGAACAGGACGTGGCCGAACTCGTGGAACGGGAGGTTCGCCCGGTGCAGGAACGACTGGCCGATCGCCAGGCTGTTCCAGGGCTGGAGGATGAACCACAGGCCCCAGACCACGCTGATCGCGAGGGTGGCGAGGCTGCCGTAGACCACCACCGGGTCCGCCCGCAACGGCATTTCCCACAGGGCTGACAGCAGGCGGGCGGGTGGCGGCATCTCCGCGCCGGCCAGGCCGTCGACGGCGCCGGTGACGAAGCGTGTCTTCGCGGCGAACCTCTCCTGGTGTTGACGATACTTTTCGTAGATCACGCCGCAGCCCGGACACTCGCCGGCTGGACCGGGATCGGCAGGCTGCCGGAGGTAACCGCATTTGGGGCAGGGTTCGGGTGCGCCGCCGGCTGCTGGCATGCTGGAGTGTGTTCCCGTTGCGTGGTTTCCCCCAGTCTAGCGTGCGTGCGACGTGCGCGCGGCTTGCCTTCGCGCCAGCGGCGTCGGGAATAAAGGCAGCAGCGACCGGCGGCTCCCGTGGTAGGGGGGCGGTGCCGGTTTACGTCCCAACCGGCAGCACCTGCATCCATCGGGCGCCGGCATGCGTCCCGCGGGGCAGTGATCCGTGATCCAGCAACCAGCATGGCCTGGCGGGGGAGTTCCCATGTCGATGCGCGCCGCAGCTCCTGTCCTCACCCTAACGGTCCTGTTCTGTGCCTCGGCGCAGGCGGGTGCCAAGTCCTTCCACCTTGAGGAAGCCACCATCGACGACATCCACCGGGCGATCCATGCCGGTGAAGTGACCTGCAAGCAGGTCGTCGAGGGTTACGTGGCCCGCGCCCGCGCCTACGACGGCATCTGTACCACGCTGGTGACCAAGGACGGCGCTCCGGTGCCGGCGGCCAGCGGGCCGGTGCGCGCCGGCGTGGCGGTGAAATTCCCGACCCAGACCACGGCCATCACCAGCCTGGTACCGGACTTCTCCAAGTACACCGGGCAGGCACCGGACTTCGGCCGCATGGAAACCACCATGTCCGACCCGGGCGTGCAGCAGCAGTACGGCATGGTGGCCGGCATCTCCAACGCCGGGCAGGTGAACGGGCTGGAGACGCTAAACCTGCGTGGCGAGCGTTCGCTGTCGTGCAAGGCCGAGTGCGACGCCGCCAGCGGCGCGCTGCCGGCCTCCTGTCCGCAGGAGTGCGACGCTTTCCGCAAGCTGCCCGACGCGGTGGAGCGCGCGGCGGAGCTCGACAAGAAGTACGGCAAGAACCCCGACCTGAAGTCCATGCCGCTGTATTGCGTGCCGATGGCGTTCAAGGCGGTGTACGACGCCAAGGACATCCGCAGCATCGGCGGCGGTGACGTCAAGTACGCCATGGATGTCCCGCCGCAGGACTCCACCCTGACCAGCCGCATCCGCAAGGCCGGCGCGATCATCTACGCCGAGGCGCAGAACGCCGAGTACAACGGCGGCAGCGGAGATCCGGGCGGCGACGCCAAGGTGGAGCACCCCTACATCGGGGCGGGCGGTTCGCGCGATACCTGGGCCGGCGCGGCCTGCAACCCCTACGACACGCAGCGCATCACCGGCGGCTCGAGCGCCGGGTCGGCGGTCTCCGTCGCGGCCAACCTGGTCACCTGCACGATCTGCGAATCCACCGGCGGTTCCTGCCGCATCCCGGCTGACCATAACAATGTGGCGTCCCTGGTGCCGACCAAGGGCATGATCTCCTACGGCGGCGCCATCGGTGCCAATCCCTACCATGATCACCCGGGCATCATGTGCAAGACGATCCGCGAAACGGCGACCGTGCTCGACGCGTTGCGCGATCCCAAGACCGGCTATTTCGATTCGCGTGACTACTACACGGCATTGCCGCGCGGCTTCGCCTCCAAGGTCCCTTATGCCAGCGTGCTCAGCGACCCCAAGGATCCCAAGCCGCTCAAGGGCATCCGCATCGGCGTGGTGCGCGAGCTGTTCGTCAAGTTCGGCCCCAGCGACGCCGCCATCAGCGACGGCATCAACAAGGAACTGAAGGTACTCAAGGATCTGGGCGCGGAGCTGGTGGAGACCAGCGATCCGCAGTATCCCGACGACCCGTCGATCCCGAACGCGGAGTTCGGCTTCCAGGACGCCATCGCCGAAACCATCCCGTTCCAGCTGCCTGAAGTGCTGGCGTGGAAGAAGGACGGCAAGCCGGAATTCGAGGTGCCCGGCTATGATCTGAGCAGCCGCAAATACCTGGTCGCCGCGGCCTCGCACAAAGCGCCGTGGCCGGC
Source organism: Nevskia sp. (assembly GCA_031291075.1). GTDB lineage: Bacteria > Pseudomonadota > Gammaproteobacteria > Nevskiales > Nevskiaceae > Nevskia. Next base: position 11,449 of record JARLJS010000277.1, read on the forward strand.
CAATCTCAACTTCCGTACCGTGTTCGGCAATCCGCCGGAGGGCAACGACCCGGTGAGCGGCTACACCTTCAGCTTCCAGTTCGCGCAGTACCTGCAGGACCGCGGCGATCGCACCGTGCACGACTGGGAAAGCCTCAATGCCAACGCCAAGTACTACAACGAGGTGCGCCAGGTGGCGATGAAGAACTGGGAGAACAAGGCGATCGACACGCGCACCGGCTCCGTCGCCTATACCATCCGCCGCCGCGATACGCTGCGCATGATGACGATGAAGGTGATGCAGCAGAACGGTATCGACGTGTTCGTCAACCCGGTGACCACCACGCTGCCGGAGAAGCTCGGCGGTCCCGGCAACCCGCCGGCGGGCAAAACCGGCCGGGGCGGCTTCGGTTATGGCGCGATGCTGGGCATCTCCGAGGCTTTCGTGCCGGCCGGCTTCAGCGACACCATCTACGATGCCAGCTTCGAGTTGGGCAAGGACGGCAAGAAGTACGAGAACGTGGAAGGCACGCAGCCGACCAAGCTCGGCGGCATCGGCCTGCCGTACAACATGGCCTTCTGGGCCGGCCCGGGCGAGGAGGCCAAGCTGCTGAAGGTGGCCTCGGCTTACGAGGCGGCCACCCACCACCGCAAGCCGCCACCGGGTTTCGGTCCGGTGCAGGGTGAGCCGTAAACCGCCTTACCCGCCGTTGCGCCCGTGCTTGAATGCCGGGCGCGGTTGGGGTGGCCGTGCCGTCCGGGCTGTGGCCGGATCAAATAATATATAATTAAAACAATCAGTTGTATCTATCAGAGCCCGGTCCGGCCGGGTAAGCCCGCCTTCCCATTCATCGGGCGCGGCAGACGCTTGGTGCGGCTGCCCATGGAGCGCGTCCGCACGCTCGGCTAAGATCAATCTTGTCGACATCCACCTGTCGCGACAGCCACGCTGCGCAACGATCGGCCCAGGCCGTCGTGGCGTAAGGGATACGGATCGAAACCCGATCCGCAGCGGGGTTTTGACTCGGAAAGTCGGGTGCCCGGTGCGAACCGAGGCGCATGGGGAAAGACGTGGTGCGCTGCGCGGCATGACCCGCCTGAGGTTGAATTGCTCCGATGGATGCGTGTTTGATGCAGAGCCGGCCGGACTGGTACGCCGAGGCCATGGAACGGCTGGTGGTGGTGGTGCAGGAGCTTTCGCTGGCGCGCAGCGTCGCGGCGATCCAGGAGATCGTGCGGCATGCGGCCCGGCAACTCACCGGCTCCGACGGCGCCACCTTCGTGCTGCGCGACGGCGACCGCTGCTACTACGCCGACGAGGACGCCATCGCCCCGCTGTGGAAGGGCAACCGCTTCCCGATGAGCATGTGCATCAGCGGGTGGGTGATGCTCAACCGGCAGTCGGTGGTGATCGAGGACATTTACCAGGACGCGCGGATTCCCCACGTCGCATACCGGCCGACGTTCGTGAAAAGCCTTGCCATGGTGCCGATCCGCACCAAGGATCCGATCGGCGCCATCGGCCTGTACTGGGCCGCGCCGTGCCGGCCGGACGAGCAGCAGCTCAAGCTGATCCAGGCCCTGGCGGATACCACCGCCGTGGCGATGGAAAACGTGACGGTCCACGATCAGCTCGAGCAGCGCGTGCGCGAACGTACGGCGGAGGCGCTGGCGGCCAAGGAGGAGGCCGAGCGCGCCAACCTGCTGAAAACCCGATTCCTGACGGCGGCGAACCACGATCTGCGCCAGCCGCTGCAGTCGCTTGGCACCTACCTGTCGGTGCTGGCCAGGCGCGTCGCCGAGCCCGAGCTGCAGCAGGCCTGCGGCCAGGCATGCCGCTCGGTGGAGTCGATGGACGAGTTGCTCGACTCGCTGCTCGACCTGCACAAGCTCGAAAGCGGCCGGGTGATGCCCGCGTTCCGCGAGTTCCCGATCCTGCCGCTGCTGCAGCAGGTGGTGTCCAGCCATCGGCTGCAGGCGGAGGGCAAGGGTCTCCGGCTCGAGTTGGCGGGCGGAGACTGGATCGTGCGTAGCGACCCCGGCCTGCTGCGGCGCGTGGTGGAGAACCTGGTCGGCAACGCCGTGCGCTATACCGGCCAGGGCGGCGTCACCCTGCGCTGCCGGCGCGAGGGCGGGGTGGTGCGCATCGCCGTGATCGACACCGGTGTGGGCATTCCCGAAGCGGCGCTGGACACCATCTTCAACGACTACGTCCAGCTCGACAATCCGTCGCAGGACCGCAGCAAGGGCCTCGGCCTCGGTCTTTCGATTGTCAAGCAGATTGCCCAGGCGCTCGATCACCGGCTGGGTGTCGAATCGCGGCCCGGGGCCGGCTCGACCTTCTTCGTCGAGGTGCCGGTGGCGGAATCCGAGCGGCGCTCGGCCATGGCGCCCGCGCAGCCCCAGGCACAGTCGGCCCGCCCACTCGCTTTGCTGGTCGAGGACGACAGCGCGATCGCCGACGCCTTGCAGCTGGTGCTGGACCTCGATGGCATCAAGACCCGCCACGCGGCGGGCTGCGCGGCCGCACTGGCGCTGATCGAGGACGGACTGCGTCCCGCCGTGCTGATCACGGACTACCGCTTGCCCGATGGCTGCGGCATCGACGTGGTGAACGACGTGCGCAAGGCCCTCGGTACCAGTATCCCCGCGCTGCTGCTGACCGGGGACACCTCCCTCAACAGCGCATCGCTGGACGGCCTGGGGGGCTGCATTCTGCTGTACAAGCCGGTGAAGCCCGAGCAGTTGGCCGCGGCGGTCGAGAGCCTGGCGGCCGGTCAACACGAGGCTGTGCACTGCGGTGCGATGGCGCAGGATCACCCGCGGCCGGAAGCTGCCGGCGAGGCCGCACTGCGGCAATAGCGGCCGGTTGGTGTTTTTCCCACTCGACCGGGAACTAATTTGCAGTAAGAATTTCTATCCTTTGCCCGGCACGGGCGATCCGAGCGAGATCCTGGATGGAAGACAGCAGTACCCCTTATAAGAACGCACCCAGCACAGCACTCCCCGCATTCGACGGCCTTCGCGCCTACCTCAACTCGCAGATCCTCGGCCAGGGCAACCTGGTCGAGCGGTTGCTGGTCGCGCTGCTGGCCGACGGACACCTGCTGGTGGAGGGGCCGCCGGGCCTGGCCAAGACGCGCGCGATCAAGGCGCTGGCGCACGGGCTGGAGGGCGACTTCCAGCGGGTGCAGTTCACGCCCGACATGCTGCCGGCGGACCTGACCGGCTCCGACGTGTACCGGCCGGAGGAGGGCGGCTTCCGTTTCCAGCGCGGGCCGCTGTTCCACAACCTGATCCTGGCCGACGAGGTCAACCGCGCGCCGGCCAAGGTGCAGTCCGCCCTGCTGGAGGCGATGGGCGAGCGGCAGATCAGCGTGGGCAGCGCCACCTATGCGCTGCCGCGGCTGTTCCTGGTGATGGCAACGCAGAACCCGATCGAGCACGAAGGTACCTATCCGTTGCCGGAGGCGCAGCTCGACCGCTTCATGCTGCACACCCTGGTGGACTACCCGGACCGGGCCACCACGCTGCGCATCATGGAGCTGGCGCGCAACGAGGCGGCGGCGGCGCGCGAACTGCCGCCGCCGGCGCAGCCGCTGAGCCAGGACCTGGTGTTCGCGGCGCGCCGCGAAGCGCTGAACCTGACGCTGGCCCCCGCGGTGGCGGAGTACATCGCCGCGCTGGTGGAGGCGACGCGGCGGCCGGCGGCCTACAGTCCCAAGCTGGCCGAGTGGCTGCGCTGGGGCGCCAGCCCGCGCGCGGCCATTGCCATCGAGCGCGGGGCAAGGGCCGGCGCCTGGCTGCAGGGGCGCGACTACGTCAGCCCCGAGGACGTGCAGAACATCGCGCCCGACGCCCTGCGCCACCGCCTGCTGCTGGACTACAACGCCCAGGCCCGCGGCATCACCGCCCAGGCCTGCGTGGAAGAACTGCTGAACCACGTCCCGGCCCCATGATCCTGCCGGATCTGCCCGAGCTCCTCGCCCTGCGCGGGGCTGCGCACGGCCTCGACCTGCACGCGCACCGCCCGGGCCTGGCGCGGCTGCAGGGCGCGCACCGCAGCGCCCAGCGCGGTCGCGGCCTGGAGTTCGAGGAGGTGCGGTTGTATGCGCCGGGCGACGACGCCCGCAGCATCGACTGGCGCGTCACCGCGCGGCGCGGCCGCCCGCATACCAAGATGTTCCGCGAGGACCGCGAGCGGCCGGTGTGGCTGCTGGCCGACCTTCACCCGGGCCTGTTCTTCGGCAGCCGGCGCCAGCTCAAGTCGGCCCTGCTGCTGCGCGCGGCGGCGCTGCTCGGCTGGGCCGCCTCGCTCGGCGGTGACCGCCTCGGCGCCGTGGTGGGTGGCCCCGGCAATCCACGCATCGTGCCGCCGCGCGCGCGCCAGGCCGGCATCCTGCCGGTGCTGCAGGCGCTGGTGGAGGCGCAGCCTCGCGCACCGGGGCAGCCGCGGCCGGAAGGGTTGGCCACGGCGCTCGGCGCGCTGCGGCCGCTGGTGCAGCCGGGCAGCCTGCTGCTGATCCTGGGCGACTTCGCCGGCCTGGACGAGCCGGCCCAGCTGCTGCTGGGCGGACTGGCGCAGCGCTGCGACTGCCGCCTGCTGTGGATCGCCGATCCGCTCGAATCGTCCGGCTTGCCGGCCGGCAGCTACCGGGTCGGCCTGCCGGGCCGCCTGTGGTGGCTGGACGGCGAGGGCAGCCGCGCCTCCTGGCGCGCGGCCTGGGCCGAACGCGAGCGGCGCCTGCGCGAACTGGCGCGCCGCCACGACCTGCCGCTGACGCGCCTGGATACTTCCGATCCGGTGGAACAGGTGCTGCCGCCGCTGCTGAGGGAACCATCGTGGGCGGCATGAGCGGCGACCTGCTGCACCAATTGGCCCCCGCGCACGCGCCGCCGCCGCCGGGCTGGTGGCCGCCGGCCCCGGGCTGGTGTATTTTGCTGGTCCTTTTGCTCCTGCTGGTGGCCGCCGCGGCGGCAGCGACGCTGTGGCTGCGCCGGCCGTCGCGGCGCCTGCGCCGCAGCGCGCTGCGCGAGCTGCGGCAGCTCGA
>JARLJS010000278.1 GCA_031291075.1 Nevskia sp.
GCCATGTTCAACAAGATCCTGATCGCCAATCGCGGCGAAATCGCCTGCCGCGTGGCAGCCACCTGCCGCCGCCTCGGCATCCGCACGGTAGCCGTCTACTCCGACGCCGACGCCAACGCGCGCCACGTGGCACTGTGCGACGAGGCCGTGCATATTGGCGGCGCGGCAGCGCGCGACAGCTACCTGCGCGGCGACCACATCATCGAGATGGCCAAGGCCACCGGCGCGCAGGCCATCCATCCCGGCTACGGCTTCCTTTCCGAGAACGACGGCTTCGCAGAAGCTTGCGCCGAGGCCGGCCTCGTCTTTATCGGCCCGCCGGCATCCAGCATCCGCGCCATGGGCAGCAAGAGCGCGGCCAAGCGCCTGATGGAGGCGGCCGCGGTGCCGCTGGTGCCCGGCTACCACGGCGAGGATCAGGATGCCGCCCTGCTGCGCCGCGAGGCCGACCGCATCGGCTACCCCGTGCTGCTCAAGGCCAGCGCCGGCGGCGGCGGCAAAGGCATGCGCGTGGTGGAAGCCAGCGACGGCTTCGAAGCCGCGCTGGCGTCCGTGCAGCGCGAGGCCAGCGCCAGCTTCGGCGACGACCGCGTGCTGGTCGAAAAATACCTGACCCGCCCCCGCCACATCGAAATCCAGGTCTTTGCCGACACCCACGGCAACTGCGTCTACCTGTTCGAGCGCGACTGCTCGGTGCAGCGCCGCCACCAGAAGGTGCTGGAAGAAGCGCCGGCCCCCGGCATGAGCGAGGAACGCCGGCGCGCGATGGGCGAAGCCGCCGTTGCCGCCGCGCAGGCCGTGGGCTACGTCGGCGCCGGCACGGTGGAATTCATCGCCAACCAGGACGGCTCGTTCTACTTCATGGAAATGAACACCCGCCTGCAGGTGGAGCACCCGGTCACCGAGATGATCACCGGGCAGGACCTGGTGGAGTGGCAACTGCGTGTGGCCTCGGGCGAGCCGTTGCCGCTCAGGCAAGATCAGCTCCAAATCCACGGCCACGCACTGGAAGCCCGCGTCTACGCCGAAAACCCCGACAAGGGCTTCCTGCCTTCCACTGGCACGCTGCGCTACCTGCGCACACCGGCAGCGGTCACGTTCGCGCTGGGCCAGGACGGCAACGGCCCGGCTGGCGTGCGCATCGACTCCGGCGTGCGCGAGGGCGACACCATCAGCCCGTACTACGACCCCATGATCGCCAAGCTGATCGTGTGGGGCCGCGACCGCGAGGAAGCGCTGGCGCGCATGGCGCA
>JARLJS010000279.1 GCA_031291075.1 Nevskia sp.
ACGCGCACCACCCCCCCCCGCCCCGCGGCGAGAAGGCCCCCCTCGGCCGCGAGCCCGGGCCCCGCGCCCCGGCCCCCCCCCCCCCCCCCGCGCCCCCCCCCCCCCCCCCCCCCCCCCCACCGCCCGACCCGCCCGCGACGCAGGAGACGCCGCCTCCCGCCAAGCCGGCCGAGGTGGTGCAAGGCCGCGACGCGGTGCTGGTGTTCGATGCCAGGCGCTGCATCCATTCGCGCGGCTGCGTGCTAGGCGAGCCGGGCGTATTCATTGCCAACAAGCCCGGCGAATGGCTCTATCCCGACGCCGCCACGCCGGAGCGCCTGTCGCTGGTGGCGCTGAACTGCCCTTCCGGCGCGATCTCCGTGCGCCGGCGGGACGGTGTTGACGAGACCCCGCCGCCGGTCAACGTGGTGCGGGTGCGGGAGAACGGGCCGCTGGCGTTCCACGGCGAGTTGGACATCGCCGGCTATCCCCCCGGCGACGCGGCGCCGTATCGCGCCACCCTGTGCCGTTGCGGCCGCTCGCGCAACAAGCCCTTCTGCGACGGCTCGCACACCGCCGCGGCTTTCCGCGCCAGCGGCGAGCCGGATACGCGCGAGTCGCAACCGCTGGCCGTGCGCGACGGCAAGCTGCGCGTGCAGCCGCTGCGCAACGGTCCGCTGGAAGTATCCGGCAGCCTGGAGATCTGCGCCGGCACCGGGCGCACGGTGGACCGGGTCAGTTCCGCGCGCCTGTGCCGTTGCGGGCAGTCGGGCAGCAAGCCGTTCTGCGACGGCAGCCACGCCGTGGCGGGATTCGAGGCGGACGGGGGCTGAGTTTTCCGCATCTTCACACCCGCCTCGATATTTGTCCTGTTCCAAAGCGTCCCCTGCTCCGGCCGGCTCACGGCAGCCGGCACGATCAGAGGTGGGGGAACGCGCAAGCGCCCCGTCATGGTCTAGGCCAACCAACGGCGCACTGGGGACCAGGATCATGGGCAGCAGCTCGTTACGCGGCATCTTCAACGCGGGCGCGCGGCGCCTGGTGTTCGCGGCGCTGGCCGCGGCAGCCTGTATCGGAACCGCCACGCCGGGCACCGCCGCGGCCGCCGGCAAGTTCCATCTCGAAGAAGCGACGATCGACGACATCCACCACGGCATCAAGAGTGGGGAGATCACCTGCAAGGGCCTGGTCGAGGCGTACATCAAGCGCATCAAGGCCTACAACGGCGTCTGCACCCAGCTCATCACCCACGACGGCGCCCCGATCGGCCTGGCCACCGGCGCTGTGCGCGCCGGTTCGCCGATCCAGTTCCCGACCAAGACCGTGGCGGCGTCCAGCGTGTTGCCGGGCCTGGACCAGTATCTTGGCGCGCCGCTGGAGTTCGGCCGCATGGAGCCGACCGCCTCCAACTCTTCGGTGCAGCAGCAGTACGGCATGGTCGCCGGCGTACCGAACGCCGGCCAGCTCAACGCCTATGAAACCCTCAACATCCGCGGCGAGCGCTCGCAGTCCTGCAGCGCCGACTGCGACGCCGCCGGCGGCGCGCTGCCGGCGCACTGCCCGGCGGATTGCGACGCCTTCCGCAAGCAGCCCGACGCGCTGGAAACCGCCGCCCAGCTCGACGCCAAGTACGGCAAGAACCCGGACCTCGACAAGCTGCCGATGTACTGCACCGTGATCTCGGTGAAGAACTGGTACGACACCAAGGACATGCGCTCGACCGGCGGCAACGACGTCAACTACGCCATGGACGCCGCACCCTGGGACATGACGGTGGTGGCCCAGCTTCGCAAGAAGGGAGCCGTCATGATCGGCATCACCGTCGCCTCCGAGCCCAGCTTCAACAACACCAGCGGCCCGGGCAGCGGCCCCGCCAAGCCGAAGACCAACTACATCGCCAGCGGCAACGTCCGCAGCAGTTGGGGCGGCAACACCTGCAATCCCTACGACACCACGCGCACGCCCGGTGGTAGCAGCGGCGGCGCCGGCGCCTCGGTGGCGGCCAACCTGGCCACCTGCGCCATCTGCGAAACCACCGGCGGCTCCTGCCGTATCCCGGCCAACGCCAACTCCGTGGCGAGCTTCGTCGCCACCAAGGGCCTGACCTCGGAGTTCGGCAGCTCCACCGCCGACTTCATCAACCATCGTCCCGGCATCCTCTGCCGCACGCTCGGCGACGCCGCGCGCGTGGTCGACGCGGTCAAGGACCCCAAGGACGGCTCGTTCGACACCCGTGACTTTTTCACCGCGCAGCCCCGCACGCTGGGCGTGAGGGAGCCCTACGCGAAGTACATCGTCTCCGACAAGAACCTGCAGTCCGGCGACAAGCCGCTGAAGGGCCTGCGCGTCGGCATTGTCCGCGAATACATGGTCAAGCACGTGGCCAACGACGGCGCCATCAGCGATCTCGCCGACAAAGAGTTCAAGGCGGTGCTGCGCGACCGCCTGGGCGCTGAACTGGTGGAATCGGTCGACCCCAAGTGGCCCGACGATCCCGGCATCCCGAACATGAAGTACACCTTCGCCGACGCCTTCGCCGAAATCCTGCCGATCAGCGCGCCGGAGTATTTCTTCCAGAAGACCAAGGCGAAGGACGGCAAGGACGGCGAGCTGGAGTTCGCGGTGCCCGGCTATGACGTGACCACGCGGGACTACCTGGTCAAGCTGGCCCTGCTCAAGGCGCCGCTGTCGCCCAAGCTGAACATGCGCCGCATCTTCAGCGGTATCGACGACGGCGGCCGCAACGCGTTCATGATCGCCAAGTACCTGACCGCGCGCGGCGACGCCCGCATCACCGACATGGCCGCCTACGCGGCGAACTCCAAGTGGTACATGGAGTCGCGCACGGTCGGCGCGCAGAACTTCGCCGCCGCCAACCAGCAGGACACGCGCGCCGAGGGCATCGACCGGGTCAAGATGCATACCCTGTTCCGCTACGCGATGATGAAGGTGATGCGCGAGAACAACATCGACGTGTTCGTGCAGCCCAACATCACCGTGCCGATGGGCAAGATCGGCGGCGCGCAGGAACCGAACGCCGACGGCCGCGGCTCCAGCGGCTTCGCCATCACCGACCTGCTCGGCGCCCCGGAAATGATCGTCCCGGCCGGCTTCAACCAGGTCGTCTACGAGCCACAGTACGTGCTCAGCGACGACAAGAAGAACTACACGCCGGTGGCGGGCACCACGGAATCCAAGATGGCGCAGCCGATGCCGTTCAGCCTCGAATTCTGGGGCGCCCCGGGCGACGAGGCAGTGATGCTGAAAGTGGCCACCGCCTACGAGGCGGCGACGCACCACCGATTGCCGCCGCCGGCGTTCCCGGCGCTGGCGGGCGAGCCCTGATCGTCAAATACGGAAGAGGGGCAGCTTGAGCTGTCCCTCTTCCGCTTTTTGCCGGTACCCGCTCAGATTGTCTTGCCTGTCTTCAGCGACGGCACTTTCCGATTCCCACCGACCTCGCTGCCGCCCTCGGGCACAAGTTCCCGTCCCGCGCGCACCAGAAGGCTATCCAGGGACGAACATCCTGACGGCCGCCGCGCCCATCACCGCCGTTGCGATCCAGCCCAGCACTATGATCGGCCGGCTTGCGGTGAATTCGCCCATCACCGATTTCCTGGAAGCCAGCACGATGATCACCGCCATCAGGGGTACGGCGACGACGCCGTTGATGACCGCGCTCCAAAACAAGGCCTTCATTGGACTGATCGGCGAATACTGGATGAGCAGTGCGGCGAGCACGCTGATGGCAATGACGGCATAGAACCCGCGGGCGTTGCCGGCCTTGCGTTCGAGTCCCCAGTTCCAGCCCATCGCCTCGGACAGGGCATAGGCCCCAGACCCCGCGAGTACCGGCACGCCGATCAGGCCGACCCCGAGAATTCCGAGCGCGAAGAGAAGATAGGCAAACTCCCCCGCGAGCGGCCGCAGGGCGCTCGCGGCCTGCGCCGCCGTATCGATGTCGGTGACGCCCGCCACGTTGAGAGTGACGGCGGTCGCAAGGATGATGAAGTAGGCGGTGACGTCGGAGTAGAGCATGCCGCTCCAGGTATCCCACTTTATCCGGCGGAGCTCCGCACTTGCCGCGCGCGCATCGCGCAGCAATGGCGTGGCGCCCGGCTTTGCCTGCATGTCCTCGACCTCTTCGGACGCCTGCCAGAAGAACAAGTACGGACTGATGGTGGTGCCGAATACGCCCACGACCACGGCGGCGGCGGCGGCATTGGGCGTGAAGCTGGGCCAGACGGTACGGAGCGCCACCTGGTGCCAGGGTACGTGGACCGTGAATAGAACCGCGGCGTAGGCCAGCAAAGACAGGGTCAGCCACTTCAGGAAGAAGACGTAACGATGATAAGGAACGAATACCTGCAGCAGCAGCGTTCCAAGAACGAACACCGTTGTCATGAGATGGCGGTTGAATCCGGTGACAAGCTCCGCCACATCGCCCATGGCAGCCACGTCGGCGGCAATGTTCAGGGTATTGGCGACCAGCAGCAGTAATACAACGCCCGTAAGAACGACCGGCGGGAACGCTTCCTTGATATTCGCGGCAAGCCCCTTGCCGGTAACGCGCCCGATGCGCGCGCACATGGATTGCATCGCCGCCATCAAAGGGAAAGCCAGGGGCATCGTCCAAAGCATGTTGAGGCCGAATTGAGCCCCTGCCTGGGAATAGGTGGCGATGCCGCTGGGGTCGTCATCCGCCACACCGGTGATCAGGCCCGGTCCGAGCCTCGACAGGGGGTGCTCCTTCAGGCGTTCCCAAAGGAGCCGGGAGGCACTCTTGCGTTGTGGCCCGGCGACCGGACTCTGCGAAACCTCCATGTACTTTACCTTTGGCTAATCGGGATCGCAGGCGCGTAATGTGCGACGCCCGGATAGTTTATGGCCCTGGTTGGTTCGCGCTATTGATCCAGGTCATGTCCGAAAAAGCGGCAGACGCTCGCCAGCGCAGCTCTCACCTTTTCTTCTTGACTGCGCGTCCCGCAGCGATGGCATGCAGTCCGGTACGGAAGCGCGTTGCCCCGCCCATGGCCGGATGGCGCACAGAGGGCGCCTGAATTCCCAGCCATGCAAGGCTGCTCTGAGCCATTTTGCCCACTGCGACGACCTGGGCAGTCGGCTGAGCGGCCAGCAGTCGCTGGAGCGAGGCTATACCGCAAGCCAGTTCCTCACGCGAGGGGGTTCGGTTGCTGAGGGGATCACCGCTCTTATATGGATGCAGCGGAAAAGCGTTCCAGCAGATCGTCGTTTCAGCCAGCCCCAGCGAATGGAGGGTCGACCACACAATGGTTGCCGAAGGTTCGCTCCATGGCAGCTTGCGCGTACTCAAACGCGGAGCCCCGGTAGCCACGCGCGGGATCGCTCCTTCCAGGACCAGGCGCTCCGAGGTGAACGCCAGGCCCGTCACCCGGCAGCCCTGATACCCGGCGGCCTCCCCCACCAGGATGAGACTCGCTTCCACGTCGAGGTGTGCCTTCAGTCGCGCGAGCCGTTCCGCGGGGCCGTTTCCCGGCAGGTCATCGGCGTTTTCCTGGACCCAGGGATGAAACACGTTGGTCCCGGCCCGGATATCCAGGACCGAGCGGCAGCACACGTTACGCAACCTGCCGGCGCTTGAGCGTCGGCCGGCCGGGGAACATTCGATAACAGCAGCAGGAGGGGAGCTCACAATCAATCATAACGCCGCACAAGGTCATTTCCCTGACACAAACGACCCCGGCTGGATCGTGGCCGACGGGGTCGATTCGCGGACCGGGATACAGCAGAACGTGTACCTGCTCGTTCCCACGGCCGCCCTCGGACCAGGGCCCCGCCTTCAATATCCCAGGCTACCCACCTGCTCGGGACCAAGGTCCCGCGAGGAATTCGCCACACTCTGCATCAACTCCGGCCACCCGCTGGCCATGTTCGCCTCGCGGATCAGCGTGTATTCGCGGCGGCTCGCCTGGGTGCGGTCCCATTCCAGCAGCTTGGGCGCGATCTTCCGCCGCCACAGCGGCGGGATCAGGGCGGTGAGGTAGGCGGTCATGAAGCCGCCCGGCATTTCCGGCTGCTCGGCGTGTGCCCGCAGCTTCTGGTAGGGGATCTGCGCGTCCGCGTGGTGATGGCTGTGGCGGGTGAGGTTGTAGGTGAAGACGCCGCTCACCACGTGGTTGCAGTTCCAGGAGTGGCGCGGCTGCACCGGCTCCGAGGGCAACCGCAGCAGGCCGTAGTGCTCGATGTAGTTCAGCACCTCGAGCGCGAACTTGGTGAAGAAGCACATCGTCAGGTAGTACAGCACGCCGGTCCATCCCGCGCAGTAATAAGCGAAGCCGGTGAAGGCCAGTGACACCAGCCCCATGCGCAGGAGCACGTTCTTCGGCGACAGGAACGGCGCCCCGATCTTGTCCAGGCGCGCCCGCTCCAGCTGGCAGGCGTTCACCACGGTGCGGTAGAGCGCCTTGGGCAGGTGCTGGTAGACCGAATCGCCGCGCGCGGCGGTGGCCGGGTCCTTGGTGGTGCCGACGTAGGCGTGGTGACCGTACACGTGCTCGATCGGGAACGCGATGCCCCAGTTGAGCGCCATGGTGACGCGGCCCAGCCACAGGTCGAACGGCCGCCAGGTGCGGTGCGTCAGCTCGTGCCCCGCCAGCCCGCCCGCGCCGGTGATCGGCAGGATCAGCATCGCCACCATCAGCACGTGGTCGTACCACGGCGTCGCGTTGCGGGCGGCGAGCACGTCGACGCCGGTCAGGTGCTGCACCAGCGCGCCGGCGCCGAGGGGGTCCTGCGTGCCGCTGCCGACCACCCAGAACAGGGCGAAGAACAGGGACAGGGCGGCCGGCGTCGACAGGTACAGGGCGAGGTCGAGAAAAAACTCGCGCTTGTACGGCTTCTCGTCCACGTCGTGCGGGAACATCTGGTCCAGCGTGGCGATGAAACCGGTGTAGCAGGCCGCGGGAACCCAGGTCCAGGTTCCGCCGAAGAACATCAGGAAGGCAGTGGTACAGCTGGACAGCGGTGCGGCATAGAAACGCAGGTAACGGAACACGGCTTAGTCTCCTCCTCGATGTCGATGTTCAGCGGCCGGGCATCGCCCGAGCCGCCGCGGTCTGGTCGGCGAACTTGTCGAAATAGATCCGGCCGGGGTCGGCGCCGAAGGCGCTCATGCGCGCGATCACGGCGTCGATCATCGGCGGCGGCCCGCACAGGTAGCCCTCGGCCTCGCGCGCGTTGGCCGCGGTGACGCCTTCGGTGACCAGCCCGCGCATCCCGCTCCAGCCGCTGCCGGCGGGCTCCTCGGAAAGGATGGGCACGAACTCGAAGCGCCCGCGCCACTGCCGGCGCAGCGCCTCGATCTGTTCCAGGTAATAGAGGTCGCGCTGGCGGCGGGCGCCCATCAACAGGACCACGTTGCGCCGCGCCGCGTCGCCGCGCGCCGCAGCTTCGAGCAGCGCGATCAACGGCGCCAGACCGCTGCCGCCGGCCACGCACAGCAGGTCGCGCGGGCTCTCGCGCAGGTGGAATTCGCCCAGGCTGGCCCGCAGCCGCACCGGCTGGCCGCACGAGGCCGGGTCGATCAGCCAGTGCGACATCCGGCCCTGCGGCACCGCGCGCACGAAGAAGGACACTTCATCCTGTCCGTCCGCGGCGCAGTCGTGCGCGAATGAGTAGCAGCGCGCGGGGATGCCGGTGCCCTCGGCTTCCACCGAGGCATGCTGCCCCGGCAGATACCGCAGCGGCCGGTCGAGCCGGACGAAGACCTCGAAAATGTCGTGGGTCAGCGGCACCTGGCCCAGGATGCGGCCGGACACGCGCTGGCGCGCGAGCGGATCGGCCGGCAGGCGCACCACCACGTCGGTGAGGGGCATGCTCTGGCAGCCCAGGATGTACCCCTGCCGGATCTCCTCCTTCGACAGCAGGTAGGACTTGTCCGTCAGCTCCCGCACCTTGCCGGACACCAGCCGACACTTGCAGGCGCCGCAGCCGCCCACCTTGCAGCTATAGGGGAAATCGAAATCCGCCCGCAGCGCACTGTTGAGGATGGTTTCCCTGGGCGACACCGGCAACGGCACACCGTCGTCGATCACCAGCGTGCGGCTTTGCTGCCTGGCCAACATCCCGAACATGTCGTTCCCAACCCTGCCGAATCCATGGAACCGCCCCGGGCGACCCGGCGCGGCCCTCCTCCATTCATGGAACGACTATAGGAGCGGGCGATCCTCCGCTGTAGTTGTCAAACGGGCCGAAAGGGGATATTTTCGGCCAAAGCGGTATCCGGGCGGAGAGCGGTATTGGCGGAACAACCCACGGTCCTCGGCATCTATCTCGCGTACATCGACGACTACCTGCGCGAGCTGAAGGCGGACAGCCTGGCCATCTTCCGCGACGCCGGCATCGAGGACCCTGCCGCCATCCAGCCGGGCGAGCGCTTTCCGCTGCACGTGCTCACGGCGCTGCAGGACGCGATCAAGACGCGCGTGGGCCGCCCGGAATTCTTCCTGGAGCTTGGCACGCGCATTCCCATCACCGCCCACGGCAACCTCGGCGCCGCCATCTTCACCTGCCCCGACGTGCGCGCGGTGCTCGGCATCGTCCAGCGCTATGCCGCGATCGTCCTGCCCGCCGCGTCCATCGTGTTCCGGCAGGACCAGGCGACGCTGGAATACCGCGTGGCGCCCGCCCTGCAGCCGCTCGGCCCGACGCTGCTGGAGCCCCTGATCACCACCATCCCCTGCAACCTGTCGCTGCTCGCCGGCCAGCCGGTGTATCCCAAAAAGGTGTACGTGAGCTGGAAACGGCCGCCGTACGCCGCCCTCTATCGCCGCTACACGCGCTGCGAGGTCGAATTCGACGCGGACGCCGACCGCATGGAGTTCTCCCGCTCCCAGCTCGACCTGCCGATCAGGACCGCGAACACTCTGAGCCAGCGCTTCCTGGTCAAGCAGTGCGAGGATGAGCTGCGCGAGCTGCAGACGCAGAACCCGCTGACCGATCGCATCCGCGAGATTGTCTCGCTCCACATCGACACGTCGCCGTCGATCCGCATGGTCGCCGGCAAGCTAGGCATCCCGGAGCGCACCCTGCGCCGCCGGCTGAGCGAGGAGGGCGTCAGCTACCGCAACCTGCTCAAGCAGATCCGCCACGCCGCGGCGCTCCACTACCTCGGGCAGACCGACATGCGGATCGAAAGGATCGCGCTACGCCTGGGCTACCGGGAGACGGCCAGCTTCCGCAAGGCATTCAAGGAGATCTCCGGCAAGTCGCCACGGCAGTGGCGCGAGGCGCGCCGTTAACCGCAACCGATCGGGTGTCAGGCGGCCAGGGGTACGGGGTCGTTGGCAGCCACGAAGCCGGGATACCATCGCCCGAACACGGCTCGCAAGCGCTGGTCGATCACTTCCGCGCGGAGCTGCAGGGGCCTGGGCATCCGCCGGCGCCTCGCACGTCCCCCTTTCTCCTCGTCCCCTTTTCTCCCGTCACATCACGGAATCCGCCGGCACCAGGCGCAGGCAGGTGATCTCGGAAGGGGCGCCGAAGCGTACCGGAGGTCCCCAGTAGCCGGTGCCCCGGCTGGTGTAGACCCATAGCTCCTTCAAGCGGTTCAGGCCGGCGGTGAACGGCTGCTGGAAACGCACGAAGAAGTTCCAGGGCAGGAACTGGCCGCCGTGGGTATGGCCGGAAAGCTGCAGGTGAAAACCCGCTTCCGCGGCGGCCGGCGCGCTGCGCGGCTGATGCGCCAGCAGCAGCCTGACAGCCACGTCCTCCGGCGCTCCGGACAGCGCCGCATGCGGGTCGCTGCGATGCGCCGGATCGAAATGATGGGCGTTGAAATCGGTCACGCCGCCAACCAGGACGCGGGCGCCGTCGTGCTCCAGCACCGCGTTCTGGTTCATCAGCACGCGCAGGCCGAGCCTGCGCAGTTCCGAAATCCAGTCGTCCGCGCCGGAGTAGTACTCGTGGTTGCCCGTCACGCAATACACGCCGTGCCTGGCCGAAATCTCCGACAACGGCGCCACATGCGGCGCCAGCCGGGCCACGCTGCCGTCCACCAGGTCGCCCGTCACCGCCACCATGTCCGGCTTGAGGGCGTTGACGGCGCCGACGATCGCGCTGAGATAACCCTGCTTGATGGTCGGGCCGACATGGATGTCACTGATCTGGACGATGGTGAAATCCCGCAGCGCGGCGGGCAGGCCGGCGATGGGGACCTGGACGTGAATCACCCGCGCCAGCCTGCGGGCATTGACGACACCCACCAGGGTGATCAGCAAGGCCAGCACGGGGACCGCGACGGCTGAAGCCTGCTTCAGCCGGCCGGCGGCTACCGCGCCGCGGCTGAGCCAGCCCAGGAGTTCCGCCGCGAGCAGGACCACTTCCCGCAGCAGGGTCAGGATCAGTAGCGAGGAGAACAGGCCCATGAAAAGGTAGCCCGCCCAGGCCAGCAAGTCCGACCAGGGCTGGCGCCTGACGATCGCCCTGGCCACCAGCGGCGCCGGGGTCAGCACGCTGGACAGCAACAGGACCGCAATCCCGGCGACCACACCGCCTGTTCCGATCGGAAGCTGCGGCAACAGGCGCAGGCCGATGTAGGCGTGAAGCAGTGCACTGAGGCCGGCGAGACGGAACAGGACCTTGAGGGACATCCGATACTTGTTGGGGATACTTTGGCGCCTATCAAGAGGGCGCACGGGCCCTAAGGTGCCGGCGATGCCGCGGCGTCGGCGGGTTGACGGTCACCGAACAACGCCGGCGGCAAGTCGATCCGGACCAGCTTCCAAGAGAACAGACCCCGCCGTTCGAGGGTCAGGTCCAGCGACTTGTGGTAGTCATTCACCCTCGTGACCGTCACCCGGAATCGATCGAGCGTCCGATATGAGTAAGAAACGCTCACCCGTCCGTTGGCTTCCCGACCGGCGCCGCGGCCGGCCCCGCTGTCGGGTCCGTTCGCCTTCCTCACCCGACCTTGCTGGATCATCAGCGCGATGCCATCCGGCGTAACGATGCTATCCACCATGCGATCAGCCAGCCCAGGGAGCAGCATGCTGCCGAGCGCTGCGAGCGGACGACCGCGCAGATCGCCGTTCGGGCTCAGCGCCTGCAGCACCCCGGCCGAGATTTGGGCCTTGAGGCTGTCGCGCACCGCCGGGAAGTCCACCGCCTCTTCGAGCCTGTCACGATCGCCGGACTGAGCAGCGGCCCTTAACTGGTGAAAGGCGAAAACCGGTGACGCCAAGTACCCGGCCACCAGGACCACACCTGCCGCGACTGCAACCCAAGCCTTCTTCATGTGCCCCCGAGAGTCCGATCGTCCGTGCCCGTCGCCCTACGACGCGAGGTGGTGCTCGTAGTACGGCTTGTCGCGGTCTTTCAGTATTTCATACAAAGTTAAAGCAAAGTCAAAGGGGCCTGGCTCAAGGCCTGGCGCGATACGGAGCGCCATAGTATTACCGTGCAGCCATCCATTCCGACCGATCATCGCGCCCCACCGTTGACGTTCCGCATGTCGGGTAATACAGGGCACTCCGGCCGCATGTTGGCTGATCCCTACCCGCCCCAATTCGGTAGCGAGTGAATCGCACATTTGCGGCGTTTCAGCTGCAGGCCTGATGATGACAAAATCCACCGCCTCACCCACTTCCAAGAAACGAGATCGATCAGCCAGCAGCAGCAAGGTGCCGCCGGCCGAAGCAAACAAGCCTTTGGCGGAAGCCGCGCTTCGCGCAATGCCCGATTCCGCCTACATGAACGATGCGCAGCTGGAGTTTTTCCGCGGGCGCCTGCAGGAAATGCGCGAAGAAGTGATCGCGCGTCAGGCGCACGATATCGAGCGCATGCACGAGCACGAGGTCTTCGCCGACCCGGCTGACCGCGCCACCGCCGAAGAGGAGCATACCCTGTCGCTGCGTCTGCGCGAACGGGAATCCTTTCTTCTGCGCAAGATCGATGAATCCTTGCGTAGAATCAGAACCAAGGACTACGGCTACTGCGCAAAGACCGGCGATCCGATCGGCATACCGCGGCTGTTGGCCCGGCCGACCGCTTCGGTCTGCATTCATGTCAAGGACCACGACGAGAAGGTGGAAACGCACTTCCGCGCGGGCTGAACGGATGTCGATATCCGGCCTTGGCTGATACCCGCAAACCGGAGGATCGACTGGAGCTAGCGTCTTTACCTGCCAGCCGACCGCTGATAAGGCCAAAGTCCTCCGCCCGGCGCCTGCCCCGCTCCTCTGCGTCCTGCAGTCCGATAAACACTATCGCAGAACTCGGCGTGCCGGCCAGCAACCGGCTCTCCGCAAGCGGAGGTCCGTGCCACCCGGGGCAAGCCGTCGGGGGTGTGCGCATCCGGGACGGATCTGCTTGAACATTAGCGGCCGGACAAGGATGACTGGAAACCGTAATGCGAAGCTGACCGTACCCGCTAGAGTGGCGGGCGCCGTTGGCGCGCTTGATCGTTTCGTACATCCCGCACTGCGTCGCAACCCGGACCTGCTGTACCGGACGCACGTTCTGGCCGGGTTGCTGATCAGCTTCGCCGCCATGTGCGCTCTGGCCTGCGTGATTCTCGCGCTGATGCCGCTACCGCGGATGAACCAGTGGCTCGGCAGCTCCATATGTTTCACGTTGTTCGCGGGCACCTGCACCCTGCTGCGGCAATTGCAACGCCACGGCCGATACCGGTTCTGCAGCGCGGCGGCCGTGCTGATGATCGACGCGGCAGTGGTCGCGGGCATGGTTCTCTCCGGCGGCATCATGCAGTCGTCGGTGGCGCAACTACTGATGCTGCCGCCGTTGATTGCGTACTACTTCGGCGGCGTGCGCGGAGGGAACTACTCGGCGTTGCTGTCGCTGTCCATCGTCGGGATTTTCCTCGCGCTGGAGCGGACCGGTGTTCGTTTTCCGCAGACCGTCGGCACCGAGCGCGATCTGCGGGCGCTGCAGCTGCTGATCTGCTTCTTCAACGTATTGACGGTTTCCGCGATCGCACTCGCTTACGAACTCACCACGGTCAAGCTGACATTCGAACGCGACCGGGAGCACGAGAAGGCGCTGGCGCTGGCACAACGGGACGTGCTGACTGGTCTGGCCAACCGTCGCAGCCTGGACACCTGCCTGAGCGAACGCGTCCAGGCGTGCGACGGCGTCACGCCACCGCGTTCTTTCGTGCTTTGCTGTATCGACCTGGACCAGTTCAAGCCGATCAACGATCGCTACGGCCACAAGGTGGGTGATGAGGTCCTCCGTGTGGTCGGCGAACGGTTGCGCTTGTCCTTTCGGGGAAACGACGTCGTCGGCCGCCAGGGCGGCGACGAGTTCATGGCGATCTTCGACATCACCGGATGCCTGCAGGACACGGAAGGCGGCAGCGTCGAGCTGCTGGCCGAGCGGATGTTGTTCATGATTGGCAAACCCATCGATACCACTGTCGGCCCGCTCCGGGTCGGCGCCAGCCTCGGCTTTGCCCGCTATCCGCGCGACGGCCACACCGCGGAAGCCCTCAAAGCCGCCGCCGACGCCGCGATGTACGAGGCCAAAAGTGCCGGGGGGACGACCTGGCGCATTCGCGCATCGACGCGGCCCGGCATGGCGCCGGAACGGCCGGCACCGTCCCAGCAGGCTGGCGCCAACGCGCCGGGGGCTGACGCGCCAGCATCGCCGCCGGCGGAACATGGGCCGGGGAAGACAACAGGCTTCCCACGCAAGACCCGGCTGTCAGCGCTGGTGGACAGCTTCGTACACCCTGCGCTTCGCGCCGAACCGGGCAGCATGGGCCGTAGCCGTATTCTCGCCATGGCGCTGCTGTTGGGCTGCGCAGTGCTATCCATAACCGCTGTTGTGGTTGCGCTGGCGCCATTTTCACCACCGGCGAAGTTTGTCGGTTATGCGCTTTGCACCTTCATCGTGGCCGGCGCGGCTTTGTTGCTGATGTTGTTGCGCCGCAGCGGAAATTACGTTGCGTGCAGCGCGGGAGCGCTGCTGCTGGGCTATTTCGCGGTGCTGGCGGGCATCAGCGCTTCCGGGGGCGTCGCGGCATCCTGCGTGGCGCAATTGATGGTGGTTTCACCCCTGATCGGGTATTTCCTCGGCGGCACCCGCCTGGGCACCAGCATGGTCATCGCGGCGCTTGCGACCATCGTGGTGTTCGTGGTCCTGGAGATGAGCGGCTTTCGCTTCTACGACGTCCTCGGGCCGCTCAACGCCAGGATGCTGCGGCCAATTGCCGACATAGTCGCCCTCGCCTTCACGTCCGGCATGGCGTTCAGCTACGCATTCGTCACGAGGACCCTGAGACGCGACCGTAACCGGGAGCGGCGGCTGGTGGAGCGCCTGGCCCATACGGATGCTCTCACCGGGCTGGCCAACCGCCTGAAGTTCGACTCGGAACTGAGCGCCCGCCTCGCCCGAAGCGGCCCCGGTGCAACGCCTCATCCCTTCACGCTGTGCTGTGTCGACCTGGACGGCTTCAAGCCGATCAATGATCGCTACGGGCATCACATCGGCGACGAGGTGCTGCAGGTGATATCCGACCGCCTGCGTGCCTGCGTACGCGACGGCGACCTGGTTGGACGCCACGGCGGCGACGAGTTCATGCTGCTGTTCAATTCGGTGAGGGACGAGACGCAGGTGGAGTTCGTCGCCCGGCGCCTGTTGCGGGCGATCGCGCCGCCGATCCAGACTCGCGCCGGGGCAGTCAGCGTGCGGGGCAGCCTGGGATTCGCCATTTTTCCGGTTGACGGCGACAGCGACGAAGCCTTGAAGAATGCCGCGGACAAGGCGATGTATGCGGCAAAGCGCCATGGCGGCGGCTGGCGATCGCATAGCGTGTCGTTCGGCACAACACAAAGCTTTCCCCAGGAGTGGGCCGATCGCTCCTCCCTGGGCTCTTAAACCTCGGGCCGATGCCCGCGCTCCGGCAGACGCACAATACGCTCCGGGAGACTCCACCGCGAGCCACTTCCCAGCTGGCCGTCCAGGTCCATCATCCAGCGGTAGCTCAGGCGCATGTACAGCGCGGCGAAGACGATGGCCGCAACGACAGGCTTCCAGCCGAGGATCCAGGCCTCGCCCCGGATGAGGTATTCGATCACCACCATCCCGCCGTAAAGGTACGCAGGCAGGCCGAGCCCGAGGCCAATGGAGATGCGCAGGTAGTGGCGCGGTCGCCCGCCGAACGTTGCCGGCGCCGGCTCCGCTGGGTCTGGCATGCTCATATCGGCTTCGTCACGGCCAGGAAGACGATCAGCAGGCTGAAGACCGCGACGGCCGGCGTGGTGACGAGGAGGAACCACCAGTGGGCGTGGACCATCGCTTCATGGCGTTGCGGGCGGTCCGATCCGCGGATTCTCCGCTTGTTGCCGCCGAAGTGCGAGAGGTAGTAATCGCAGAGCTCCATCGGCACCATCACGCCGGCGACCACCAGCAGCTTCAGCATCAGCCACGCCGCACCGGTGCTCCAGCCGCCGGCGATGTACAGCAGCGGCCCGGTGACCAGGATCACCGGAAACGCGACGTGCTCGTAGATCACGCCCTCGTCGAAGCGGTCCATGACCCAGTCGCGCATGGCGATCAGGCCACGGTCTCCGGGGTTGCGCCGCCACGCCTTGAATACCGGCACCAGGTAACTCATGTACGCCACCGAGGTGCTCCAGATCCACACCATCACCGCGAGCAGGTGCACGAACTTGATCTGCAGATACCAGGGCGCGAGCGCCACCCGGATCGACTCGATGGTCATCGAGCGGGCTGGTGCCGGCTGCGCTGGTCGATCGCGGCGGCTCCGAATTTCCTTTCCTTCTCCGCGCGGAAACGCTCCGCCCATGCGCGCATGCTGGTGTTCACGGCCTCCGCGTCCTGCCTCAGCATGCGGTCGAACTCCGGCGTGCGGTACGTCAACTCGACCTGCAGGCCGTTGGGGTCGTACATGTAGACCGACTTCACGAAGCCATGGTCCAGCGGCCCCAGGCAGGAAACGCCCCTGGAATTGATGCGCGCCTGCCAGGCCAGCAGTTCGGCCTCGTCCTTCACCTCCATAGCAAGGTGCCGGTCGAAGCTGTCGACGCGCTCGAAATGCCCGGGTGTGGCCGACGCCGGCTGGTCGAAGAAGGCCACGTACTCGCCGTTGCCCAGCTCAAAAAACAGGTGCATGTAGGGCAGGTCGTGGCCGAGACCCGGCACCTTCTCGTCGACCACCACGCCAACCAGGGGCAGGCCCAGCACTTCCTCGTAGAACCAACGGGTCTGGTCGGCGTCGCGGCACCGGTACGCGACGTGGTTGATCCCCCTCACCCGCTTCAGCGACGACCCGGACCCGGGCTGGGCTGTAGTCGGCGTGTGCCCTTGCGCAGCGCTCATCGTCTTCTCCAGGACCGCGTATTTGTCAAGAAACTAGACAATAACCGTATCCCGGACACCCCGAAATGTCAATCCGGTTTACGATAGGGGCCTGTGTCCGGCGGACCGCAATGGACCGCGGAAGCGCCCGCGGTGCGCGGGCGGCGATGCGGCGGTGCCGGCTACGCGGTCTGCCGTTGCGGCGTCGCCTTCCTCGACGTGGCCTTGGGCTGCACCGGGGCGCCCCAGTCCAGGTCCAGCAGCGTTCGGGTCAGGTCCTCGATCACCTTCTTCCCCAGCCTGCGCTCGAGTTCCTGCTGGACCTTGCGCTGCGCCTCCACCGCGACCATGTGCATACCGCTGCCGCGGCGGCTGAAATGGACTTCCTTGGCGCGCGCGTCGGCAGGATCGGGACGCAGGTCGATCAGCCCGCGTTCATCCATGTCCGCCAGGAGCTGGTGCACGGCCTGCCGGCTCACGCCCAGGTTGCGGGCGAGGTCCGATGGCCGGCGCACGCCGCCGGCCACATTGATCATGATCATCGCCTGCGAGCGGGACAGGGGCTCGTAGCCGGCGGCGCGAATGTGGTTCTGGATGCTTTCGTCCATCCAGTAGTAGCCGTTGAGCAGGCCCCGGATCAGGACTTTCTTGTAGTTTTCCACGTGCTTAGCTCAGATCATGATGACGCAGCCAATTGTCGGCGACCTTCACCGCTTCTTCAAGCTGCGCTTTCTGCCCGATGTAGTAGTGGGTTGCGCCCTTGATGGTGACACACTCCTTGTCCTTGTGACGCACGGCGTCGAACAGTCGCTGCGTGTGGCTTGGCGTGCAGATGTTGTCCGCACTGTTGCCCACCACCAGCACCGGGACCGACACCCGTCCGAGGCAGCGCACCCCGTCGGCGTTGCTGTCGTCGTGGCTCCACTGCGACAGCCAGCTGCGCAACGTGCAGAAACGGGCCAGCCCGACGGGCCCGTTGTTGACCAGGCGCGGCTCGCCGAGGAAGCAGGTGCCGGGCACGCGGTCGTTCGGGTCGATCGCGGGATCGAGCCAGCGCGGGTCGGCCAGGGTGCCGTGGACCACGAAGGCGAATTCCTCGTTGGGCCGCCCCTGCGACCGCAGCGAAGCGAGCTTGTCGCGGACCCATGCGGTGATCCGCCGATTGCGGGCGACCTGCGCCGCGCGGTAGCCGGCCACGAACTCCGTGCTGTAGGGCGGCTGGTTGGGATTGCGGGCATCGTAGAGATCCAGATCCGGCATGCGCTCGTCGGGACGGGATTCGTCCGCGAACGAAGGATCCATGCTCTCGGTCAGCGTCACCGCGCGGCTGACATGGGCCGCCAGCAGCATCAGGCCGTCGGTGCGGACCAGCCCGGCCTGGGACAGGTCGAACGGCTCGCCCGCCGGCGTCGCCTTGACGCTCGGCGCCTCCGCCTCGGCCTGGTAGAACGCGGACAGGGAACCGCCGCCGCTCCAGCCGCCGAGCACCACACGCTCGTAGCCCAGGCGCTCGCGGGCGTCGCGGATGCAGGCACCGAGGTCGACCACCACCTTCTCCATCTGCAGCGCGTAGTCGACGCCCGGATAGCGGCTGTTGCAGTAGATGACGTGGTAGCCGGCCTTGGCCAGCGCCACCGGCATCGGCAGGTACTCGCCGCCGCCGATGGGATGCATGAACACGATCACCGTCTTCGACGGCCGGGCCGGCTTCAGCAGGTGGGCTTTCAGCAGCACCCAGCCGAGCTCGCCGCCATAGGTGTCCTTGTAAGAGGCCTGCTCGCGGAAAGTGATCGTGTAGGGGATGCGCTCGTAGCGCGCGCCGCTGGACGTCTCGCTCATGGTCATGCTCCGTCGGATTGGGTGCCGTCCGCGGCGCGGTCCGGCGATGGACAGGCGAATGCGAAGCCGGGGTTGTCGATGGCCAGGCGCGCGCGCGTGGTCGCGCGCAGGTGCGCCAGCAGCGCCGGCTGGTCGGGCCGGATCCGCCCGTCGCGCAGGCGCGCGCACAGCTCGGCGTCGAGCTGTTCCAGGCTCTGCGACGGGCTGCCGCCGAGCAGCGCCAGCAGGCGCTCGCGCGCCTCGGCGTCCGACCGCGTGCCGAGCGCCAGGTCGCGGGCGACGACCTCCAGCGCCTTCACCGCCACCTGCGCCTGGTAGCGCTCGCTGCCCGACAGCCGCGGCAGCAGCTGCTCGCGCAGGTACGCGGATACCGCCTCCAGCAGCTCGTCGCGCGTGGGGAAGCTAATCACCGTGGCCCTCCAGCAGGTCCAGCAGGACCGCTTCGGTTTCCGACACGCGCCGGCCGATCACCGCGCGCTCCAGCTCGCGCACCGTGCCGCCGAGATACTGGCTGGCGAACCACTGGCAGATCACGCCCCACTTCAGGGCCGCGAATATTTCCCAGTAGCGGACCGCGGCCGGATCGGGGGCTGCGCCGGCGGCCGCCGCGTAATGCGCCAGGAACTCGCGGCGCCTGGCGATGCCGCCGGCGGCGAGTTCGTCGCGGCCGAAGCGCCAGGAGCGCATGCACAACCAGCCAAGGTCCTCCATCGGATCGCCGAGGTGGGCGAGCTCCCAGTCCAGCACCGCGCGCAGCCCGGAGGCGTCGACGATCCAGTTGCCGTTGCGGAAATCGCCGTGGACCACGCGCGGCGCCGCCTCCGCCGGGCGGTGCGCCCGCAGCCAGGCGATGGCCGCCTCGAACACCGGCAGGCACTGGCCGTAGCCGCGATGCAGCCCGGCGAGTTCCGCCAGCTGCAGATCCGCCGGCCGCAAGGCGAGGTCCGGAAAATCGGCCGGTTCGAGACCATGGATGCGCGCCAGCGCCTGCGCGCACTGCGCCGGCAGCACTTTCCTCGCGGCGGCGAGCGCGGGATCGGCGGCGATCTTCTTGCCGAGCGTCTCGCCTGCAAGCCAGGGCGTGATGAAACCCTCGGGCAGTCCGTCCTCCGGCCCGACGACCAGCACAACCGGCGGCGTGGGAATCCCGGCGCGATGGGCCGCGCTTTGCACCCGTGCCTGCACCGCCTTGTTCAGCGCAAAGCCGAAGTTCTCCCCGCCGGCGTAGAGCTGCAACACCAGCGGTTCCGCGCCGTGCGGCCCAGCCGCTTCCAGGCGCCAGGTCGAAGCGGAAGCACCCGCCGTGAGCGGCTTCATGTTCTCGATCGCGACCTCCGAACCCAGCCGCTCCCGCCAGGCACGCGCCAGCTTCGCGGCCAGTTCCTGGGCGTCCATGGCTCAGTCGTCCGCCGGCGCGCCGAAGTCACCGAAATCGAGCCCCGGCCCACCGTCGCGATAGAGCTTGAGCAGGCGCCGGCCGGTGGACTGGATATGCACCTCGTCCGGGCCGTCGTAGATGCGGGCCTCGCGGGCGTGGCGGTACATGCGATCCAGCGGCGTGTCCGGCGTCAGCCCGCAGGCGCCGTGAACCTGGATGGCGCGGTCGATGACCTGGTGCAGCATCCGCGCGCCGACCACCTTGATGATGGCGATGTCCTCGCGCGCCTCCAGCCCGCGGTCGAGCTTGCGCGCCGCCTCCATCGTCAACAGGCGGCAGGCCTGGATTTCCGCCGCGCTCTCGAACATGAATGCCTGCATCAGCTGCTTCTCCGCCAGCTTCCCGCCGAAGGCGCTGCGCCGGTTGAGGCGCCGGCCCATCAGGTCGTAGGCGCGCTGCGCCTGTCCGAGCCAGCGCATGCAGTGGAAGATGCGGCCCGGCCCCAGCCTCTGCTGCGCGATGCGGAAGGCGTCGCCGCGGCGCCCCAACAGGTTGCCGGCGGGCACCCGCACCTGGTTCAACTCGATCTCGTAGTGGCCGCCGGCGATGCCGAGCACCGGCGTCTCGCGCACGATGCGATAGCCCGGCGCGGCGGTGGGGACGATGATCAGGCTGAACGCGGAGTGCGCGGGCGCCTCGTCCTCGCTGCGGCACATCACCGCGGTGTAGGCCGCGTCGGCGGCGCCGGTGGTGAACCACTTGCGCCCCTGGATCACCCAGTGGTCGCCGTCCAGCCGGGCGCGGGTCTGCAGCTGGGTGGGATCGCTGCTGGCGACGTCCGGCTCGGTCATGGCGAAGCTGGGCAGGATCGTCCCCGCCACCAGGCCGGGCAGCAGGCGCTCGCGCCATTCCGGCGGGGCATGGCGGTGCAACATCAGCGAGTCCTGCAGCGAGAGTGTTCCCAGGCCCTGCATCGCCCAGTACGAGCGACCGATGACCTCGTTCACACAGGCGTAGTCGAGGAAGGGCATGCCCTGCCCGCCCAGCTCGCGCGGATGACCCAGCGCCCACAGGCCCTGCGCCTTGGCCCTGTCGTTGAGCGCCCGCATCAGCATCTGGCGCTGTTCGCGCAGCGCCTCGTCGAAGCGCGCCTCCAGCGGGTAGACCTCGTCCTCGACGAAACGCAGGACCCGTTTGCGTACGTCTGCGACCGCGGCGGCTGTCCAGTCCATGTCGTTCACAGTGAGCTGCACAGCAGGCCGCCGTCGACGGCGATCTCGGCGCCCGTCATGTAGGCCGAGCCCGGCCCCGCCAACAGCAGCAGCGGACCGGCCAGTTCCTCCGGCGCGCCGACGCGGCGGGCCGGAATGCGCTGCACCAGTTCCCGCCCCTCCTCGCCACCCAGGAAATGGCCGGTGATGTCGGTATGGAAATAGCCTGGCACCAGGGCGTTGACGCGGATGCGGTGGCGCGCCCATTCCAGCGCCAGCTGGCGCGTGAGCTGCAGCAGCGCGGCCTTCGACGCGGCGTAGGCCGACACGCCCTTCTGCACCCGCAGGCCGAGAACCGAGGCTATGTTGACGATCGCGCCCGGCCGGGCCGCGGCGATCAGCGCCGCGGCGAAGCTGCGTGCCATGAGAAAGGCACCGCGCAGGTTGGTGTCCACGATCGCGTCCCAGTCCTCGAGTGGCATCGTCACCGCCGCCTGCGGACGGTTGGCGCCGGCGTTGTTGATGAGGATGTCCACCGGGCCCAGCGCGGCGCCCGCGCGCTCGAACGCCGCGCGCACCGACGCTTCGTCCTGCACGTCCAGCACCTCCACCGGCGCCGTGCCTCCCGCCGCCGCGATGGCCCGCGCCGTCTCCTCCAGC
>JARLJS010000280.1 GCA_031291075.1 Nevskia sp.
ATTCCAGTTGTGAAACTCCACCAGGTAGGCCAGCTGCGGAACGGAACGCGGGGCGGGCAAAGCCAGCCCCGCGAGTCCCGCTTCGAGCAGGGCGGCGGGTGTTGCGGTGTCGCGCTTCCCGCTCCCGGCCCGCCCCGACTGGCTCACACCACGAACAGGCTGACGAAGTCCTGCACCGGCGTGGCTTCCAGGCGCGCCTGGTCCTCGGCGAGGTGCAGGATCTTGGATGCGTTCTTCGGCGCCACCTTGAGCGCGAGGTTGCGCTTGAACTTCTCCACCAGGACGGGGATGCCTTCCTTGCGGCGGCGGCGGTGGCCGATCGGGTATTCGACCACCACTTCCGGCAGCTTGCTGCCGTCCTTGAACTCGACCGTGATGCCGTTGGCGATGGAGCGCTTGTCGGAATCCAGGTAGTCCTTGGTGAACTGCGGGTCCTCCACGCACTCCATCTTCTCGCGCAGGGCGTCGATGCGCGGATCGGCGGCGACCTCGTCCTCGTAGTCGGAGGCGACCAGGCGGCCGAAGATCAGCGGCACCGCGGTCATGTACTGGATGCAGTGGTCGCGGTCGGCGAAGTTGGCGAGCTTGCCCTTCTTGTCGATGATGCGGATCGCCGACTCGTGGGTGCGGATGGTGATTTTCTTGATCTGGTCGATGCGGTCCTTCACCTGCGGGTGCAGGGTCATGGCGCACTCGGCCGCGGTCTGGGCGTGGAACTCGGCCGGGAAGCTGATCTTGAACAGCACATGCTCCATCACGTAGCTGCCCAGCGGGCGCCCCAGGGTGATGGCCTTGCCGCGGTTGAGCGAGTCCTGGAAGCCCCAGGTCTTGGCGGTCAGCACGGTGGGGATGTTCATCTCGCCGCGCAGGGTGCGCAGCGCCAGCAGCACGGCGCGCGAGGTGGCGTCGCCGGCGGCCCAGGACTTGCGCGAGCCGGCGTTGGGGGCGTGGCGGTAGGTGCGCAGCGCACCGCCGTCGGCCCAGGCATGGGTGAGGGCGGCCAGGATTTCCTCGGGGGAGCCGCCCAGCATGCGGGTGACCACGGCGGTGGAGGCCACGCGCACCAGCAGCACGTGGTCGAGGCCGACGCGGTTGAAGCCGTTCTCCAGCGCCAGCACGCCCTGGATCTCGTGCGCCATGATCATGCCTTCCAGCACGTCGCGCACGGTCAGCGATGCCTTGCCCTCGGCCACGTTACGGCGCGACAGGTAGTCCGCCGCCGCCAGGATGCCGCCGAGGTTGTCGGAGGGGTGGCCCCACTCGGCCGCCAGCCAGGTGTCGTTGAAGTCCAGGTAGCGGATCATGCAGCCGATGTTGAAGGCGGCGGTGACCGGGTCCAGCTCGTAGCTGGTGCCGGGGACGCGCGCGCCGCCGACCATGCCGGCGCCGGGCACCACCGGCCCCATCAGCTTGGTGCAGCCGGTGTAGCTCAGGGCCTGCAGACCGCAGCCCAGGGTGTCCAGCAGGCAGTAACGGGCGGTGTCCAGGGCTTCGTTGGAAAAACCCCGGGCCTTCCAGACGTAGTCGGCGATCTGGAGGAGTACGGCATCGGGCTCGGGACGCGTGGCGTCGCGGATATCGTGGGCGCTCATGGGTGCTTACAGGCTTCAGGGTGGTGGATATAACGGGGAAATGGCGCGCAGTATACCGCGCCGGCGGCGGCCGGCGCCGCAGCTGCTATGCTTCGCAGGTTCACCACCAGGGAGCGACAGCGATGCGGCCAACAGCCCGTGCGCGCGCCGCCGCGGCGGCGCCATGAGCGCGAAAATCCTGCTCGGCCTGCCGGCCTACGGCGGCATGGTCTCCACCGTCTACCTGCAGTCGCTGCTGAGCCTGCTCGACCTGACCCGCGCCCAGGGCATCGAGCTGCGCCCCAAGATCCTGTCGCAGGAAAGCCTGGTGACGCGGGCGCGCAATACCATCGTGGCGGAGTTCCTCGGCCGCGAGGAATTCACCCACCTGCTGTTCATCGACGCCGACATCGGCTTTCCGGCGCAACTGGTGCTGCGCATGCTGGCGCTGGACAAGCCCCTCACCGCCGCCGCCTATCCGATGAAGGACCTGGACTGGAACAGCGTGCAGCGTTCGGCCCTGCGCGGCGCCGCCGCCGCCGCGCTGCCGCAGGCGGCCCTGAACTTCGTGCTCAACCTGGTGGACGAGGACCGCCAGGCCGACGGCAGCGTGCCGGTGAGCGACGGCTTCGTGCGCGTGTCCAAGGCCGGCACCGGCTTCATGCTGATCCGCCGCGACGTGTTCCCACCCCTGATACAGCGCTTCCCCGAGCTGCGCTACGAAAACGACATCGCCGGCTACAACAACCCGCAGACCAAGGGCAATTTCTGGGCCTTCTTCGATACCCTGCTGCATCCGCAGACGCGCCGCTACCTGAGCGAGGACTACGCCTTCTGCCATCGCTGGACGCAGGGCTGCGGCGGCGAGATCTGGATGAACATCGACACCCCGCTCAGCCACCACGGCCAGTACGCCTTCAGCGGCAGCCTGCTCGACTCGATCAGCGTGGCTGACGATCGCGGCATGCAATTCACGCCCCGAAGGGAGTAGGCTAGGCAGCACGTAAAGCACAAGGACGCGGCGGATCGCCGGGCGGCAGACCCGGGACCGCGGCACTGGAGGAGTGCGATGAGGAACACCCTGCGTGCCGGCGCAATGCTGGCGTTTGCGGCCGGTTGCGGCCTTTCGGCTCCGGCCCTGGCCGCCCCCACCTACAGCGTCACCGTCACCCGTACCCAGTACGGCATTCCCCACATCAAGGGCAACGACTTCGGCAGCCTGGGCTACGGCTACGGCTATGCCTTCGCCGAGGACAACCTCTGCACGATGATGGAGGACTACCTCGCCATCCGCGGCCAGCGGGCGCAGTACTGGGGCGGCACCGGCACCTACTCGATCCCGGCGGTGCCGGTCACCACCAACAACGTGGACAGCGACTTCTTCTGGAAGCTGATCGCCGACGATGCCCACGTGGCCGCCTTCAAGGCCGCCGCCGACCCGCGGGTGGAGGAGGCGGTGCTTGGCTACGTGGCCGGCTTCAACCGCTACCTGGATGAGCTCAAGAACGGCCAGCACCCGGGCCGCCACGCCGCCTGCGCCAGCGCGCCCTGGCTGCAGGACATCAGCGAGTCGGACGTGTATCGCCGCTTCATCCGCTTGGCGGTGATCGCCAGCTCCTCGGTGCTGGAAACCGAGGTCGCCACGGCGCAGCCGCCGGCGCCGCTGGCGCGCCGCGACGACTTCGGCCGGGAGATGAAGGCGCTGGCCCGGGCCACCCCGCAGGACCAGCCGTTCGCCCGCATCAACGACAAGAAGTTCGGCAGCAACATGTACGCGCTGGGGCCGCAGGCCACCGACACCGGCGTGCCGATCGTCTACGGCAACCCGCACTTCCCGTGGAAGGGCACCGAGCGCCTGTACATGGCGCAGATGGAGCTGCCGGGCCAGATGAACATCGAGGGCGTGTCGCTGTACGGCGTGCCGGTGATCCTGATCGGCTTCAACGACACCCTCGCCTGGAGCCACACCGTCTCCACCGCCTACCGCTTCACCTTCTACCAGCTCCCCCTCAATCCGTTCAAGCCGACGCAGTATTTCTACGCCGGCAAGCTCACCAACATGACGGCGGTGCCGCTGTCGGTGCAGGTGCTGCAGAGCGACGGCACCACGCTCAAGACGGCCAAGCGCACGCTGTACAAGACCCAGTACGGCCCGATGCTCAACATCACCGTGTCCGGCATCCCGGTGCTCGGCTGGACCACCGCGACCGGCTTCACGATGCGCGACGCCAACCTGGAGAACACGCGCCTCATCAACCAGTTCTTCCAGTGGAACCTGGCGCAGAGCCTGGACCAGTTCAAGCAGGAGCACGCCTCGATCCTGGGCGTGCCCTGGGTCAACACGGTCGCCTCCGGCCCCGGCGGCGACGCCTACTACGGCGACCTCAGCGTGGTGCCCAACACCCCCGACGCCATGGTCAAATCGTGCACCCCGCCGATCACCGGGGCGCTGGTGGCGCAGCTCTCGCCGGGCCTGCCGATCCTCTACGGCAACCGCGCCGACTGCCAGTGGAAGACCGACAGCGACGCGCCGGCACCGGGCATCTTCGGCGCCAACAACCTGCCCAGGATCGATCGCCAGGACTGGGTGGCGAACATGAACGACAGCTACTGGCTGACCAACCCGGCCCAGCCGCTGGACGGCTACGCCCGCATCATCGGCACCGAGGGCACCGCCCGCACCCTGCGCACGCGCCTGGGCATCCGCCAGGTGCAGCAACGCCTCGACGGCAGCGACGGCCTGGGCGGCACCAAGTTCAACCTGCAGAACCTGCAGCAGATCGCCCTGTCGGCACGCGTCTACAGCGGCGAGCTGGCGGCACCGCAGGTGCTGAAGAACCTGTGCCCGAAGGCCGGCACCTACAACTTCACCGTCGCCTGCAATTCGCTGGCGCAGTGGGACAAGACCGCCAGCCTGGATTCGATCGGCCTGCCGCTGTGGCAGGAATTCTGGAACCGCGTCAGCGCCATCAAGGGCAACTACTGGAAGGTGCCGTTCAGCCTGAGCGACCCGGTCAACACGCCCAACACGCTCGACACCTCCAACCCGGCGGTGCGTTCCGCCCTGGCCAAGGCGCAGACCGCGGTGGAGAGCGCCGGCAGCGCGTTCTTCAACAACCCGCTGGGCGAGATCCAGCACTCCGGCGTCAACGTCGACGCCAACGGCAACAAGATCCCGATCTTCGGCGGCATCAACGACCCGGAGGGTATCTTCACCACCGCCGCGGCGGACAGCCTGACCCAGGACGGCTACGACATCGACTTCGGCAACAGCTATATCCAGACCGTGACCTGGGACGGCGGCGGCGTGCACGCCGAGGGCTTCCTGACCTACTCGGAATCGACCGACCCGGCGAGCCCGCACTACTCGGATTTCACCCAGGCGTATTCGGCCAAGCAGTGGTATCGCTTTCCGTTCCATGATGCGGAGATTGCGGCGGCACAGGAAAGTCAGATCGTGCTCACGTCACCGTAGGTGCTCCCGGCTCCCCCTCTCCCTCTGGGAGAGGGATGGGGTGAGGGCGCGCGGCCTGCTGACCGTGATGCGCGCCGTAGATGTGGCGAAAAATGCACTCTGAAACCTTGCTGCGTGCGCTTGCGCGCGTGTGGTGCTTTCCCAGTTTGAAGCTGTGTATTCCGCCCCGAGGGCGGGTTACTTTTCTTGTATCGACAAGAAAAGTAACCAAAAGAAACGACCCCAACGGCTGCGCCCTCTCATCGCAAGAAGAAAAAAGCGCGATGAGAGGGTCCCCTGCGCAGCCAACGGGGGAGAACGTCAAAAGCGAACTGCTCAAGTCGGAACCGCTGCGCGGTTCCGACAGTTCCGACTACTTGATTCAATAGCACGTGAATTAGCACGTGTAGGTCCGAACCGCCGAAGGCGTTTCGGACGCATTTCAAACGTTCGCTCCTCGCGATACGCTTGGGACTTGAGACCAGCTCAGAGGGTCAGGGGGGATGCCCAACCATCGGCGAGCCTACGTGCCGGGCGGCATGTGGTTCTTCACCGTCAATCTGCTGCAGCGGCATGGCAACGACCTGTTGATCCGTGAAGTCGACTTGCTGCGCTCGGTAACGGGCCGGGTGCGTCGGCTTCGTCCCTTCAAGATCGATGCGTGGGTGGTTTTGCCTGACCATCTGCATTGCGTCTGGACCCTGCCGGCGGATGATGCGGACTTCTCGACGCGTTGGCGTCTGATCAAGACGCTCTTCTCACGCGCCCTGCCCAAGACGGAACGCCGTTCCGCGGTCAGGGTCGCTGTCGGTGAAAGGGGAATCTGGCAGCGCCACTATTGGGAGCATTGCATACGCGATGAGGACGACTATCGTCGCCATGTGGATTATGTCCACGTCAATCCGCTCAAGCATGGCCTTGTCGGGCGTGTTGCCGACTGGCCATATTCAACGTTTCATCGAGCTGTTCAAGCGGGACTCTATGCGATCGATTGGTGCGGCGATGCTTCGGCCTCGGTCGCTGGGGATGGGTGACATGCGTCCGAAACGCCTTCGGCGGTTCGGACCTACGCTGACTGCGGGTAATGGTACCCCGTTGACGCGCGGGTCGTTCACATCAATTCCAAGTTCACGTAGGGCGGGAGCAGCGCAGCGAATCCCGCCTTTCGCGACAGGCGGGATGCTCCCGCCCTACCACACCGCGCACCTCATAATTCCAAGTAGTCGGAACCGCTTCGCGGTTCCGACTTGAGCAGTTCGCTTTTGA
>JARLJS010000036.1 GCA_031291075.1 Nevskia sp.
CACGCCTCCAGGCCATCGGCTTCGCCGTGGACCTGCCCACAACCGCGGCATAGCATCCCCGAATGGGAGAGTTTCTAATCAGATGCATACATGTTGTTCCCCTCTCCCGCGTGCGGGAGAGGGGTAGGGGAGAGGGGCTTTGGCCGGACAGAAAGCCCCTCTCCCGGCCCTGCGGGCCACCCTCTCCCGCACGCGGGAGAGGGGAAGATTGTGTGCACGTAAAGAGAAAATGCTCTAGGGAGCCCAGCGAGCCCGGTCCATCCCTGGATTGCGGGGCACAGGGCGATGCCGAGTGCGGGTAATCTAGGCTGCCGGGCCGGACCGGCAGAACACGGGAGAACGTCATGACCTCCACCACCGGCCGCAGGGCCTGGGCGCTGCTGCTCGCCGTGGCTGTGTCCGGCTGCGCCGCGCCGCAGGTCGGCGAGTTCGCCGCGGTCAAGCCGGTGTTTCAGCCGGAGCAGTACTTCGCTGGCCGCGCCGTTGCCTGGGGCGTGCTGGAGGATGGTTCCGGCAACCCCACCAAGCGCTTCACCTCGGTGGACGAGGGCACGCTGTCGGGCGACACCGTGACCATCGCCCAGACCATCAGCTACTCCGACGGCACCAGCCAGAGCCGCTCATGGAAGCTGCGGCGGGTCGACACCAGCCATTACGAGGGCACGGCGGATGATATCGTCGGCGTGGCCAGGGGCGAGGCGGCGGGCAACACCCTGCATCTGGACTACGACCTGGCGCTCAGCCCGGACAACCCGCTGACCCACGTGCACCTCAACCAGTGGCTGTACCTGCAGGAAGGCGGCGACAACATGCTTAGCCGCACCACCATCACCAAGCTCGGCATCGTGGTGGCCCGCAGCTCGGAGTACGTGCACCGGGAGACCGCCACGGCGGCGAAGTGAGCCCGCCGGAGCGGTCTGCTCTAACATCTGTTGCGACGGCCCCGGAGGCAAGCGCCATGCAATTCACCTCTCCCGTGTTCACCCAGGGCAGTGACATTCCCAGCGCATACACCTGCGAGGGCGGCGACCTGTCACCGCCGCTGCGCTGGTCACAGGCGCCTGCGGGCACCCGCAGCTTCGCGCTGATCGTGGACGACCCGGACGCGCCGGATCCGGCCAATCCACGGACCACCTGGGTGCACTGGGTGGTGTACAACCTGCCAGCCGCCACCCAGGAATTGCCGGAAGCGGTGAAGAACCTGCCAGTGGGAGCGCGCGACGGCCGCAACGACTGGCAGCGCAGCGGCTACGGCGGGCCCTGTCCGCCGATCGGCCGCCACCGCTATTTCTTCAAGCTGTACGCGCTGGACACCGAGCTGCCGGACCTGCAGCAGCCGACCAAGGCCCAGCTCGAACGGGCCATGCGCGGCCACGTGCTCGGCCATGCCGAGCTGATGGGGACGTATCAGAAGAAGGAGTGACGGATCGGTGGACGCGCGGGCGCCGCATTGAGCACCGGCGCCGGGCGTACCGCCAGGCCCGCCAGCAGCTCGATGGTGGTGAGGTAGTCGCGCACCTTCTTCACGCCGGGGATGCTGGCGAGGTGGGCCTTCAGGTCGGCCCGGGTGGGTTCGTCGCAGATGATACCGCGCAGGTCGACCACGCCCTCGCGGACCACGGCCTCGAAGGTGGCGCGCGGGTTCCAGATGTCCCGATGGATCTGCTCGGCGATATGGTGGCGGATGGTGGCGTCGGGGATGCTGGCGTCCGTCGCCGTCTCCTCCGCCAGCGCACGCAACACGTCTGCCTGGCTCAGGATGCCGACGATGCGGTCACCGTCCATCACCGGCAGGCGCTTGAGGCGGCGCCGCGCCATCAGGCGGGCCGCTTCCTCGAGCAGGGTCTGGCCGAAGACGGTCACCACCGGGGTGGTCATCACGTCGTCGACCCGGCAGCCCGCGCGGGTTTCCGGGTCGGCGCCGCGGCGCAGGAAATCGCGTTCGGTGACGATGCCCACCAGGGTCCCGGTGATGTCGATCACGGGCAGGCCGCTGACCCCCCTGTCGAGCATCACCCATAGCGCTTCGGCCACGGTGGCCTCCGCGCGGACAGTGGTTACTTCGCGGGTCATCACATCGGCGGCTTGCATGGCGGTCCATCGCTTCGTTGTCTATGCACGCCACTATCGTCCATCGCGGCAGGCCGCCGCTATGACACAGATCAACTTTCGAGGCGCGCGCTGGCACGCGCCCTGCAGGGCGCGGCATACTCCCGGCCACAACAAAGCAGGAAGCCGTCATGACGACCTCGTGGAAAACGGCCGTGCTGTGGCGCGCGCTGCTGGCGGTATGGCTGTGGTCCCTGGCGGGCGGAGTGGCGTCGGCGGCGACGATGGTGCGCGATCTGCCGCCGGGCCTGCAGATTCCCGCCGCGGCGCAGCCGGGACCGGGATTCGACGTGGACCGGGCCACCGAGGCCTACCTGAACCTGCTGTCGCCGGAACAGCGCGCACTGTCGGACCGCTATTTCGAGGGCGGCTACTGGCTGCAGCTGTGGGGTCTGCTGTGGACGGTGGGCGCCTGCGTGCTGCTGCTGGCCAGCGGGGCCTCGCGCCGCATGCGCGATTGGGCGCGGCGCCGCAGCCGGTTCCGCTGGAT
Source organism: Nevskia sp. (assembly GCA_031291075.1). GTDB lineage: Bacteria > Pseudomonadota > Gammaproteobacteria > Nevskiales > Nevskiaceae > Nevskia. The sequence continues at coordinate 2,600 of JARLJS010000036.1, forward strand.
CGTCACCGCCCTCTACGTGGCGCAGTTCCTGGTCGCCATGTTCGTGCTCGGCTTTCCCATGACCTACTACGCCGAGTTCCTGCGCGAGCACCGCTACGGCCTGAGCGAGCAGGCCTTCGGCGGCTGGATGCGCGACCAGCTGGTGAGCCTGGGCGTGACGGTGGTGCTGGGCACGGCCGCGCTGACGGTGGTCTACGCCGCGGTGCGCCGCACCGGTGCGCGCTGGTGGGCATGGGCCACCGGCCTGAGCTTCGCTTTCCTGCTGATGCTGTCGCTGATCGAGCCGGTGTACATCCTGCCGCTGTTCAACGATTACAAGCCGCTGCCGGAGGGGCCGGTGCGGGAGGCGGTGCTGGCGCTGGCGCGCGCCAACCAGGTGCCGACGGCGCGCCTGGAATGGTTCGATGCCTCCAGGCAGACCACCCGCATCAGCGCCAACGTCGCCGGCTTCCTCGGCACCACCCGCATCGCGCTCAACGACAACCTGCTGGACAAGACCTCGCTGCCGGAGATCAAGGCGGTACTGGGGCACGAGATGGGGCACTACGTGCTCAACCACGAGTGGAAGGGCCCGATCCTGCAGGCCCTGTGGATCGGCCTGGCGCTGGCCCTGCTGGGCTGGAGCCTGGACCGCGCCCTGGCGCGCTGGGGCGGCCGGCTGGGGCTGGGCGACCGCGCCGACCCGGCGGCGTTGCCGCTGGCTACCGCGCTGGTGTCGGTGATCTTCTACCTGCTGACCCCGCTGCAGAACTCCATCGTCCGCAGCTTCGAGATCGAAGCCGATGCCTTCGGCCTCAACGCGTCGCGCGAGCCGCTCGGCTTCGCCATGGTGGCGATGCGGCTGTCGACCTATCGCAAGATCAAGCCGGGCCGGCTGGAGGAATGGGTTTTCTACGACCACCCCAGTGGCTACGAGCGGGTGCACGCCGCCATGGTGTGGCTGAAGGAAAACCAGGCGGCCGTCGCCGGGGAGACCGGGGCCACGCGCTAGCGCCGTGCTCCGCCTCCGGGGCATACTCGCGAACAAAATCCGCATCAACGCAGGGCGAGGGGGGAGTCACCGCCTGTCCGATGCGCCCGTGCCGTGCCGGGGTCTGGCAGGGAGGGCCGCCGCGGTCCATGATGGCGCAGCGATCCTGTGGATCGCCGGCATGGATCGAAGGACGCAAGTCGGACAAGGCGATGCGCAGGCATGGAAAACAACGCGCAGTCCGTTGATCAGTTCGAGCTGACCGGCTGGTTGCCCCGGTTCGTCGACCGCGAGATCGAAGAGCACTACCTCGAGCACGATTACACCTCGGCCGCGCGCACCCGGCTGATGTGCTACCTGCTGGGCGCGGCGCTCACCGCGCTCAACCCCTTCACCGCCCACACCATGCTCGCCCACAACCCCGAGCTGGTGGTCTACTTCCTGTGGGGCGGGATGGGGCTGGACCTGCCGGTATTCCTGCTGTCGGCCTGGCTGTCCACCCGCAAGACCGTGGCGGTGCGCACGGCCAGCCTGCTGTTGCTGGCGCTGCTCACCGCGGTGGAAGGGCAGGCCGAGTTCTTCCGCATCCTGGGCGCCTTCCACGGCGCGGACTTCCCCAGCAGCACCTCGCTGATCGGTTTCTGCATCGCGGTGCTGGTGTTCGGTTTCCCGCTGCGTTACGGCCTGCTCACCATGTCGGTGTTCTTCGTGGCGGCCAAGACGGCGGAGTTCGCGCTGCTGGCGCAGACGCCGCAGAACTACTCGGCCTTCTCCATGGACGTGGTGCTGCTGGTGCTCACCATCGTCGCCACCGTGCGCGCCGATACCGGGCGGCGGGAGGCGTTCTCTCGGCTGGTGCTGAGCGAGCAGCGCGCCTACGTCGACCAGCTCACCGGGCTGTCCAACCGCTGGGGCTTCAAGAAGGACGCCGAGCGCATCGTGCGCCACGCTGTGCGCGAGCGGCATCCGATCACCGTCGCGGTGGTCGACCTCGACCGTTTCAAGCAGCTCAACGACAGTGCCGGCCACGCCTTCGGCGACTTCGTGCTGTCGCAGATCGGGCGCTGCCTGGGCCAGCACGTGCGGCGCCCGCTGGACGTGGTGGCGCGGATGGGCGGTGAGGAGTTCGCGCTGCTGTGGTACGCGCCGCGCGAGGACTTCAGCGCCGACGTCGGCAGCCAGGTGGTCGCCTCGGTGCGGGCCCTGGCGATCCAGCGGCCGGACGGCTCCGGCACCTGCGTCACGGTCAGCGCCGGTGTCGCCACCGCCTTGCCCAAGGACGTCAAGGATCTCGACGGCATCATGGAGGCCGCGGACCGCTGCCTGTACCAGGCCAAGGCCGCGGGCCGCGACCGCTCGCACTTTACGGTGGTGGCCGCCGACAAAGGCTAGCTGCGTTCTCCTAGGTGCCGCCCGAGGTGATCGACACGGCGCCGTTGGCGTAGCCCGTCACCGTGTTGGCCAGCGACAGGCCGGCCGCCGCTGCCAATTGCTCTGGGCGACGGCAAGAAAATAGCCCCTCTCCCGCCTTGCGCGGGAGAGGGGCCAAGGCTCCGGTCGACCGCTCCGGAGCGTCATTCCTTCAGGACTCAGGTGCCACCGGGAGCCACCGACAGCCCGCCGCTGGCATACCCCGAGATGGAGTTGATCAGTGTCACGCCCGCCGCCGTGGCGGAGTACACCATCAGCAGGCGGGTTTGCTGTGTCACCGGGATGCTGAGCCCGGTGGTGATGCCGTTGGAAACGGTGCCTATCGCCAATACGCCCGTGAGTGCCGGAGCCAGCGTGACCACCGCGCCGGGTACGGGGCTGAAGGTGTTGTCCGGCGTGGTGGACTCGTACAACTGGGCCGTGATCGTGATGGTGCTGCCGACCAGGGCCAGGGCGTTGGTCGTGCTGAAGTACGCCGAGACCGACGTGATGGTGCCGTTGAACGGTTCGGAGAACGCCATGTTGAGCACAGTGCCGGAGGAACCGGTCAGGTCGATGACGCCGCCGGAAGCTGTGGTTTGCGCCCAGTTCCCGAACCCGACCAGCCCGAGCTCGCCCGACAGGCCGCCGGCAATCGTAGTGATGGTGATGTCCTGACCCGAAGCGTACGGAATGATGGCGTTGCCGCCGGTGGCGCCGGTTGCACCCGTGGCGCCGGTGCTGCCCGTACCTGTGGCACCGGTTGTGCCGGTGGCGCCGGTGGGCCCGGTCGGACCGGTGGGGCCGGTGGGACCCGTCGGACCAGTGGCGCCGAAGTCGCCGGTTGCGCCGGTCGTGCCGGTTGCGCCAGTCGTGCCGGTGGCGCCGGTGGGACCGGTGGGGCCGGTTACACCGGTGGCGCCGGTTGCGCCGGTGACGCCGGTTGCGCCGGTTGCGCCCGTGATGCCGGTGGCGCCGGTGGGGCCGGTGACGCCGGTTGCGCCAGTGGGGCCGGTTGCGCCAGTCGAGCCGGTGCCGGTGGCGCCGGTGGGCCCGGTGGGTCCAGTGGGTCCGGTTACACCGGTTGCACCCGTGGCGCCGGTGGCGCCGGTGGCGCCGATGCCGGTGGCGCCCGTGGCACCCGTGGCGCCGGTGGCGCCGGTGCCCACGTACACGGTGCTGAAGGCCTGGTCGGTGGCGGCGCCGTAGCTGTTGGTGGGGGTGGTCGGCAGGCGGTCGGGCGAGGCGTACACCTCGTAGCCCACACCGAACGACAGCGGCAGCGAGTTCGGGATGCTCGCCTGCACGTGGGTCCTGCTGGAGGCGCCGGTGTTGATGGTGAGCTGGGTGCCTTCCAGCAGCACGTACGGGGTGTAGCCCTGCAGGATCAGGTCGGTGCCGTCGATGTAGATGATCTTGTTGACGGTGTCGACGTTGACGTCGGTGATGGTGGTGATCGCCAGGGCCGGCGTGGCATACCAGGCCGCGGCGAGAGCTGAAGCGGTGCACAGCTTGCGAGTGAATTTCACGTTAAGTTCTCCAATTCGGGATTTCAAAGTTGTTGCTGAACGCAAGCGCGCTGGAGTGGCAGGGTCGATCCGCCTCGTCGCCGAGGTCGTATCCGTCGGTGGTCGCGGTCATGTCGTGCCCTGTCGCCGGCGCTGTTGCGAAAAAACGGGCCGGCCTTATCCGCCGCTTCCTGTCGTGATCGCGATGCCGCCGCTGCAGTAGCCTGGGACGGTGTTGATCAGCGACAAGCCGGCGGCCGAGGCGTAGCACACGAACAGCAACCGTGTCTGCGCCGGCACCGGGACGCTCAGGCCGGTGGAGATGCCGTTGGTGGTCGCGCCGATGGCGATGATCCCGGTATAGGCCGGAGCCAGATCCACGTTGGTACTGGCGATTTCCGTGAACGTGTTGTTCGGCGTGGTCGACTCGTACAGCTCGACCGTGATCGTGACGGTGCTCCCGACCAGCGACAGGGCGGCGGTGTTGCTGAAGAATCCCGCCACCGCGGTGATGGTCCCGTCGTACGGCATGGAGAACGCATAGTTGAGCGCGGTGCCCGCGGAGCCGGTCAGGTCGATGGTCGATCCGAGCGTGCTGTTGCCATCGGCCGACTTGCCGAATCCGATGAAACCCGGGGTCCCCGGCAGGCCGCCGGCGATGGTGGTCAGGCTGACGGTCCCGCCGGAGGCGAGCGGGATGATGACGTTGCTGCCGGCCGCACCCGTGGCACCGGTCGCGCCGGTGGTGCCGGCACCGGTTGCCCCGGTTGCCCCGGTCGGGCCGGTTGGGCCGGTGAGACCGGTGGCGCCGGTTGCCCCGGTTGGGCCGGTGAGACCGGTGGCGCCGGTTGCCCCGGTTGGGCCGGTGGGACCGGTGGCGCCGGTGGTGCCGGTGGCACCGGTGGAACCGGTAGCGCCGGTGGTGCCGGTGGCACCGGTGGCGCCGGTGGTGCCGCTGGAGCCGGTCGGGCCGGTCACGCCGGTGGCACCGGTGGCGCCCGTCACACCGGTTGCACCGGTGGCGCCGGTATGACCGGTGGCGCCGGTGGCGCCGGTGGTGCCGGCACCGGTGGGACCGGTGGCGCCGGTATGACCGGTGGGGCCGGTTGCCCCGGTGACGCCGGAGGGACCGGTGGGACCGGTCACGCCCGCGCCGGTGGCGCCGGTGGCACCCGTCGCGCCGGTCGGGCCGGTGCTGGTGTACACCGTGGCGTAAGCCTGGTCGGTGGCCGGGCCGTAACCGCTGCTGGTGTTAGGGTTGTTCGGCAGCCGGTCCGGTGATACGTAAAGGGTGTAGGCCACGCCCGCCGACAGCGGCAGCGTGTTGGGAATCGCAGCCTGGATGTGGGTGTTGCTGGATAAGCCCCGGTTGATGGTCAGCTGGGTGCCTTCCAGCACCGCGTAGGGTGTGTAGTAACTCTGCGTGATCAGGTCGGTGCCATCGATGTAGATGACCTTGTTCACGGTGTCGATATTGACATCCGTGATCTGCGTCACCGCCAACGCTGGCGCGGCGTACCACGCCGCTGCAAGCGCGGAGGCCGCGCACAACTTGCGTTTGAATTTCACCGTCAAATCCTCCAATTGCGAGACAAGGGGTGCCTCAACTGCGAGCGCTCGTTCCCTAAGCCGGCCTCTGTACCGAGGTCGTGCAGAAGTTTTGGTTTCGACGGGTTGTGTTGCGTTGCCGCGCGCGTGGTGTGGTGGTCTTATGGATCTCGATTCGGACGAATCGCGCGCTCCCCTCCCCTGGGGTTCCCTTATACACCAATAATTTCTGCAAGCAAGGCTTACCGGAACCGGGCACTGTTACGGAAACGTGACACGCGCCCTGAGGCGCGACAAACAACCGGCGTTGGGAGGGGATGGTCCAGCACCGCGTTCCACGCCACGATCGGGACCGGAATGCGCACCAGCGCTTGACTGTCACCGACGAGTTTCTCCGATTGAGAGTTCATTCAGCAGCGTCCCATGAGCACGCCTCGCCGAGGACCGGCCCCGGTCACGAGGTCGTGTCCATCACTGCGGTCGGCAGGCTTGTAAATCGAACGACCGGCCCGCGTGGTGATCCTGTCGGATCGACACGCGGCCCCCTTCCCGAGCGCCGTTATCACACGGCGCGAACCACGGCCGCGCCAATGTTCGACAGGCGTAGCCGGAGGGCCGACAAGCAGCGGCCTGCCCGGACAACGCCGGCGATTGATCCAGGTCAACGTGCGCCCGACGGATGCTTGGTTAGAGTGCGTGCGGGAGTGCAGACGGCTTCAAGCCGCACGGTAAAAAACGCTCAGGTCCAAAAACCGGCCGGCAGCACGGTCGGACGCAAGAGGTATGGAATGGACATGATGACGGGACCGGCGGCGGAGCGGGTCGAGACTGCGGACGACCCGGTGCAGGGCGAGGGAACGCGGGGGGCGCCACGTGAAAGCGATTTGCGGCTGCACGCCCTGGTGGAGGAAAGCTTCGACGTCGTGCTGGTGGTCCAGGCGGACGGCACGCTGACCTACGTCAGCTCCGCGATCCGCGCCACCGCCGGCTACGAGCCGCAGGAGCTGGTGGGCAGCAATTTCCTGCTGTACGTTCATCCCGACGATACGGCGATGGCACAACGCTGGTTCGCGCAGGCGCTGCGCTCGCCGGACCTGGTGATCCGGGGCCAGCTGCGCTATCGCCAGCAGGACGGCCGCTGGCGCTATGCCGACGCGGTCAGCCGCAGCCTGATGGATCATCCGGGCGTCGGCGGCATCGTTGCGATCCTGCGTGACGCCACCGACCGCACCCTGGCGGAGCAGTCCCGCCGCGCCAGCGAGGCGCGCCTGAACACCTTGATGGAGCAGTCCTCTGACGTCATCCTGCTGACCACGCCGGACGGACGCGTCGAGTACGCCGGGGCGGCGGTCGCCGAGGCGACCGGCTACCAGGGAGCGGAGATCATCGGCAAATCGGTGGTCGATTTCGTCCACCCGGACGACCGCGCGGCCGCTGCCGCCGCCTTCGCCGACGTGGCCGAGGGGCGCAGCGACGGTTTCCGCGCGGTGTGGCGCTGCCGGCACAAGGACGGGCAGTGGCGCATCCACGAGGTGATCGGGCGCGACGGCCGCGGGGTGCCCGGGGTACCCGGACTGATCGTGACCTGCCGCGACGTCACCGAACGGCGGGTGCTGGACCAGGCGCGGCGCGACGGCGACGCCATGCTGCTGGCCATCGCCCGCTCCGCCCGCGACGCCATCGTGCTGGTGGGCAACGACGGCCGCATCGCCTTCTGGAACGATGGCGCCTCGGTGCTGTACGGCTGGTCGGAGCGCGAGGCGCTCGGCGCCGACTTCATCGGCCTGGTGCCCAAGGAGCGGCGCCAGCGCGTGCTGGACGATTTCCGCCAGGTGCGCGAGACCGGGCGCTCGGCGCTGATGAACAAGACCCTGGAGACCATCGCCCTGACCAACGCCGGCGAGCAGGTGCCGGTGGAGATGACGCTGACCCCGGTCAATCTGAAAGACCAGTGGAACGTGCTGTTGATTGTGCGCAGCATCGCCGAGCGGCGGCTGGCGGCGGCCGAGCGGGAGACGCACGAAGGGGCGATCCGGCGCAGCCTGGTGGAATCCATCGAGGCCATTGCCGCCACCCTGGAGGCGCGCGATCCGTATACCGCCGGCCACGCCCGGCGCGTGTCGGCGCTGTGCGTGGCGATCGCCACCCGGCTCGGCTATACCGAGGACCGCATCTGCGGCCTGCGCCTGGCCGCGCAGGTCCACGATATCGGCAAGATCAGCATCCCGGCGGAGATCCTGTGCAAGCCGGGGCGCCTGTCGGAGATCGAGCTGCGGCTGGTGCAGACCCACTCGCAGGCGGGGTACGACATCCTGCGCAACGTGCAGTTTCCCTGGCCGATCGCCGAAATCGTGCGGCAGCACCACGAACGGCTCGACGGCTCCGGCTACCCGCGCGGCCTGAAGGCCACGGAAATCCTGCCGGAGGCGAAGATCCTGGCGGTGGCCGACGTGGTCGAGAGCATGGTGCAGCATCGCCCTTACCGCGCCGCCATGGGGATGGAAGCCGCTCTCACCGAGCTGTCCGGCGGCCGTGGCGCGCGCTACGACGCCCGGGTGGTCGACGTCTGCACTGCGCTGTTCCGCGAGCAGGGTTATGCCTTCGGTGCGTGACGCTGCGCGCGCTGGTGGTAATGCCCGCCCGCATCCGCGCGGTGTACTCTCCCGCTCAGCCCTCCGCTTTCTCCTGGTGCCCGCCGAACTGCTTGCGCATGGCCGACAGCAGGCGGTCGGCGTAGCCGGCCTCGCCGCGCGAGGCGAAGCGGCCGAACAGCGCCGCGCTGATCGCCGGTACCGGAACGCCTTCGTCGACGGCCGCCTCGATGGTCCAGCGGCCTTCGCCGGAGTCGGATACGCGGCCGGCGTAGCCCTGCAGGTCGGCGTTGCCCAGCAGGGCCTGGGCGGTGAGGTCGAGCAGCCAGGAGCTGACCACGCTGCCGCGCCGCCACAGCTCGGCGATCTCCGGCAGGTCGAAATCGTAGGCGTAGTACTCCGGGTTACGCATTGGCGTGGTCTCGGCGTCGGCCGCGTGCTGCCGGGTGCCGGCGTTGGCGTGGCGCAGGATGTTGAAGCCCTCGGCGTAGGCCGCCATCAGGCCGTACTCGATGCCGTTGTGGACCATCTAGACGAAGTGCCCGGCGCCCTGCGGCCCGCAGTGCAGCTAGCCGCGCTCGGCGGTGCCGCGGCCCTGGCGGCCAGGCGTCACCGGGATGTCGCCGATGCCGGGGGCGAGGGCGGCGAAGATCGGGTCGAGGTGCCGCACGATGTCGGCCTCGCCGCCGATCATCAGGCAGTAGCCGCGTTCCAGCCCGAACACGCCGCCGCTGGTGCCGACGTCGACGTAGTGGATGCCGGCCGCCTTGAGCTCGGCGCCGCGGCGGATATCGTCGCGGTACCAGGAATTGCCGCCGTCGATCACGATGTCGCCGGGCGCGAGCAGGGGCCGCAGTTCGGCCAGCTCGCGGTCGACCACCGCGGCGGGCAGCATCAGCCATACCGCGCGCGGCTGCGCCAGCTTGCCGACGAAGGCGGCGAGCGAAGTGGTGCCGATGGCGCCATGGCGCTGCAGGTCGGACACCGCGTCGGCGTGGATGTCGTACACCACGCACTGGTGGCCTTGCCGCAGCAGGCGGCGCGTCATGTCGCGCCCCATGCGCCCCAAGCCGATCATGCCGAGTTGCATTGTCGATCTCCGTGGCCGAGACGCCACTTTACTCCGATGCCACGGCAGACTCCTATTGCCCCTGCTTCGCCCGGCGGAAATCCGTTCGGCGGCGCTTGTGCTCGCCCGGATGCGAATCCTATGATGCCCGCGAAGGTCCCACGTGCACGCGACGCCCACCGCGAGCCGGCCGACCGTTCCGGCCGTTCGCAAGGGGCAGGCGCAGGCGATGGAGCGCGGGCTAGCGCTTTCCCCAACTGCGGTATCAGCCGGTGAATGGACCCATGGACACCAAATCCCACAGCCTCAGCCCCGACCTTCTGCGCCGGATGGACGCCTATTGGCGTGCAGCCAACTACCTCTCGGTCGCGCAGATCTACCTCTACGACAACCCGTTGCTGCGCGAGCCGCTCAAGGCCTCGCACATCAAGCCCATGCTGCTCGGTCACTGGGGTACCACGCCGGGCCAGAACTTCATCTACGTGCACTTGAACCGGGTCATCAAGAAGCACGACCTGAGCATGATCTACATCTCCGGTCCGGGGCACGGCGGGCCGGCGCTGGTGGGCAACACCTACCTGGAAGGCACCTACTCCGAGGTCTATCCGGACGTGACCCAGGATGAGGCCGGGCTGAAGCGGTTGTTCACCCAGTTCTCGTTCCCGGGCGGCATTCCCAGCCACGTCTCGCCGGAATGCCCGGGCTCGATCCACGAGGGCGGCGAGCTGGGATATTCGCTCAGCCACGCCTTCGGCGCGGCGTTCGACAACCCGGACCTGATCGTTGCCTGCGTGATCGGCGACGGCGAGGCCGAGACCGGCCCGCTGGCTGCGGCCTGGCACTCCAACAAGTTTCTCGACCCCGCCACCGACGGCGCGGTACTGCCGATCCTGCACCTCAACGGCTACAAGATCGCCAACCCGACCGTGCTGGCGCGTATCGGCCGCGAGGAGCTCGAACAGCTCTTCCGCGGCTACGGCTGGGAGCCTTATTTCGTCGCCGGCCACGAGCCGGAGAAGATGCATCAGGCCATGGCCGGCGTGCTCGACACCGTGACGGAGAGCATCAAGGAGATCCAGCGCGCGGCGCGGCAGGACGGCAGGACCGTGCGGCCGCGCTGGCCGATGATCGTGTTCGAGTCGCCCAAGGGCTGGACCGGCCCCAAGATGGTCGACGGCGTGCCCAACGAGGGCACCTTCCGCTCGCACCAGGTGCCGCTCAACGATCCGCGCACGAATCCCGAGCATCTCAAGCAGATCGAGGACTGGCTGCGCAGCTACCGGCCGGAGGAGCTGTTCGACCACAACGGGCGGCTCAAGCACGAGCTGGCGGAACTGGCGCCGAAGGGCGAGCGCCGCATGGGCGCCAATCCGCACGCCAACGGCGGCGTGCTGCTGCGCGACCTGCGCATGCCGGATTTCCGCGACTACGCGGTGAGCGTGCCGGCACCGGGCGCGGTGCACGCCAGCGACACCCAGACCCTGGGCCGCTTCGTGCGTGACGTGGTCAAGCTCAACGACCACAACTTCCGCCTGTTCGGCCCTGACGAGACGCTGTCCAACAAGCTGGGGGCGGTGTTCGAGGTGACCAAGCGGCAGTGGGAAGGGCAAACCGTGGAGGGCGACGAGTTCCTGGCTCCCGCCGGGCGCGTGCTGGAGATCCTCAGCGAGCATCAGTGCGAGGGCTGGCTGGAAGGTTACCTTCTCACCGGCCGCCACGGCCTGTTCAACTGCTACGAGGCCTTCATCCACATCATCGACTCGATGCTCAACCAGCACGCCAAGTGGCTCAAGGTCACGCTCGACATCCCCTGGCGGCGCAAGATCGCCTCGCTCAATTACCTGCTGTCGTCGCACGTCTGGCGGCAGGACCACAACGGCTTCTCGCACCAGGACCCCGGTTTCATCGACCATGTGGTCAACAAGAAGGCCGAGATCATCCGCGTCTACCTGCCGCCCGACGCCAACTGCCTGCTGTCGGTGATGGACCACTGCCTGCGCAGCCGCCACTACATCAACGTGGTGGTCGCCGGCAAGCACCCGGCGCCGCAGTGGCTGGACATGAACGCCGCCGCCGCCCACTGCGCGGAGGGCATCGGCATCTGGCCCTGGGCCAGCAACGACCGGGGCTCCGAGCCGGACCTGGTGATGGCCTGCGCCGGCGACGTGCCGACGCTGGAGACGCTGGCCGCGGTGTCGATCCTGCGTGAGCGCGTGCCGGAGCTGAAGGTGAGGGTGATCAACGTGGTCGACCTGATGAAGCTGCAGCCGGAGTCGGAGCATCCGCACGGCCTCAGCGACCGCGACTTCGACATGCTGTTCACCCGCGACAAGCCGATCATCTTCGCCTTCCACGGCTACCCCTGGCTGCTGCACCGCCTGACCTACCGCCGCAGCAACCACGTCAACCTGCACGTGCGCGGTTACAAGGAGGAGGGCACCATCACCACCGCGTTCGACATGACGGTGCTGAACGAGATGGACCGCTTCCACCTGGTGATCGACGCCATCGACCGCCTGCCGGGGCTCGGCTCCAGGGGTGCATACCTGAAGCAGGAGCTGAAGGACAAGCTGATCGAGCACAAGCGCTACATCCGCACCCACGGCCAGGACATGCCGGAGGTGCGCGAGTGGAAATGGAAGTAGCGCCGGCGTAAGCCACCTGCAACGGGCGGCCGGCTATCATGGGCTCATGTCGAACCCGATACCGTTCGTCCTGATCGATCAACAGAGGCCGCCCGCCTCGCATCCGCCCGGCACGCCGAAGATCTCGTGCCTGATGGTGACGCGCGGGCGCCTGTCGCGGGCGCGCCTGGCGATCGATTGCTATCTGCGCCAGACCTACCCGGACAAGGAACTGGTGATCGTCAGCGAGTCGCCGCAGCCGGCTCTGCGAGAGCACCTGGCGGCGCTGGGCCGCGAGGATCTGCGGTTGGTGACGTTGTCGCCTGCCGGTCGCACGCTGGGCGCGCTGCGCAATATCGCGGTCGAGCAGGCGCAAGGCGAGCTGGTCTGCCAGTGGGACGACGACGACCTGTGCGATCCGCAGCGGCTGGAGGTGCAGTACGGCATCCTGCGCCACGCCCAGTCCCATGCCTGCCTCATGCAGCGCTGGCTGCTGTGGTGGCCGGCGCGCCGACGACTCGCGGTGACCCACGCGCGCCGCTGGGAAGGCTCCATCCTGTGCCTCAGGTCGGCCATGCCGCGTTATCCGGACCTGGTGCGGGCCGAGGATACTCCGGCGATCCAGCAGCTTTGCGCCAGCGCGCGGGTGGCGCTGTTCAGCCTGCCGCAGCTCTACGTCTACGTGGTGCACGGCGACAACACCTGCTCCGATACGCATTTCGAATCGTTCTGGAACGACGCCACGGTGCGTGTCGCGGACCACGAGTACGATTTCGCGCTGGAGCGGTTGGCGTTGCGCCTGCCGGTCAAGGAATACCTGCAGCTCTAGCGGCTATCATGGGGTCATGTCGAACCCGATACCGTTCGTTCTGGTCGATCCGCGGATGCCGCCCGCTGCGCATCCGCCGGGCACGCCGAAGATTTCGTGCCTGATGGTGACGCGCGGAAGGCTCCCGCGCGCGCGCCTGGCGATCGACTGCTATCTGCGCCAGACTTATCCGGATAAGGAGCTGGTGATCGTCACCGAGTCGCCCGAGCCGGAATTGGATGAGCATCTGGCGGCGCTGAACCACCCGGATCTGCGCCTGGTGACGGTGCCGCCGTCGACCGGGCGGCTGGGCGCATTGCGCAACGTCGCCGTGGAACAGGCAAGGGGCGAACTGGTCTGCCAGTGGGATGACGACGATCTCTACGATCCGCAGCGGCTGGAGGTCCAGTACGGCATCCTGCGCCAGGCACAGGCCCAAGCCTGCCTGATGCAGCGCTGGCTCTTGTGGTGGCCGGCCCGGAGGCGGCTTGCGGTGAGCCGCGCGCGCCGCTGGGAAGGCTCCATCCTGTGCCTCAAGTCGGCCATGCCGCGCTATCCCGACCTGGCGCAGGGCGAGGATACTCCGGCGATCCAGCAGCTTTGCGTCAGTGCGCGGGTGGCGCTGTTCAGCCTGCCGCAGCTGTACCTCTACGTGTGGCACGGTTCCAACACCTGCACGGACACGCATTTCGAATCGTTGTGGAGCAACGCCACCGTGCGCATCGCCGATGCCGAGTACGACACCGCGCTAAAGCGGCTGGCGCTGCGGCTGCCGGTCCGGGAATACCTGGGGTTGTAGCCGCCGCGCAGCGGAATGCGTATCTTCCGCTGCGCGCCGTGCCGGCGCGGAACGACCCGGACCGGATTTCATGCCCTTGATTTACATGGTACGTCACGGACGCATCGCCGACCCGCCCGCCGACGAACGCGACCCCGAGCTGGGCCCGCAAGGCCGCGACCAGGCCGAGTCCGTGGCGCAGGAGCTGGTACGGCGCATCATCGGGCCACTGCCGATCCTCACCAGCCCGCTGCTGCGCTGCCGCGAGACCGCGGCGCCGCTGGCGCGCCTGTGGAGCCTGGAACCTGTGGTGGAGCCGCGTGTTGTCGAGGTGCCGTCGCCGGACAGTCCGCTGCTGCCGCGCCAGGCCTGGCTCAAGCTGGCCCTGGCCGCCACCTGGGCCGAGGCGGCGGCGCACGGCGAAGCCGTGCAGCCGGGCTATCACGGCATCCTGCATGGTTGGAGACGCGGTGTCCGCGAGGCGGTGCTCGCCTGCGCGGCGGACACCGTGATCTTTACCCACTACGTGCCGATCAATGCCATGGCGGGGGAGGTGCTGGGGCACGAGCGGATGATCTGCTTCCGGCCGGCGAATGCCTCGCTGAGCGTATTCGAGACGGCGGGCGGTACGATCAGGCTGGTGGAATTGGGGCGTGAAGCCGACGGCAGGGTGGCTTGAGTCACCCGTCTTGGCGTGACCGGGTCGGCTGTCCCCCGATTCGCGCCACCCCGTAGGAAATATCCGATGCCCGGCGGCTGCCCGCTCTGCTAGCCTAGGCGCGGCTCGGGGCAATCACGCCCGGACAGGGGGATATCATGAAGCGTCGCCATGCCGCCGCCGCTGCGGCGCTGATGCTGCTGCCGGTCGCGCACGGCCTGGCCGGGCAGGCCTACTACGGCGTGGTCGACTCGTATGCCGACGGCAGCGTGACGATCCGCACCACGGGACATTCCACCGGGCACTGGCAGGTGGACCGGGCCTCGCATCTCAACGGTGGCCCGTCTCCGGGCGATTGGGTCTACGCCGACGTGGATGGTTCGGGCCACGTCGACACGCTGCGCATCGAAGAGCACCCGATCGGCCATACCGGCGTGGTCTGGCAGGTCCACGGTGGAACGCTGACGGTGCGTTCCGGTAACGGGCTCGAGACCTGGAACATGGTCGAGACCACCACCGTGTCCGGCGTCGACCGCAGCCTGTTCGCGGTTGGCGACGAGGTCGCGCTGCGCGGCTACAGCAACCACAACCTGGCGGATGTGCGGCTGATCAAGCGCGGGGTGCCATTGCGCTAGGGAAACTCTGATTAACCCCTGTACTCTAACCCTCAGATCGTGAGGGCGGGGGGGCGACATGAAGCAGACAACGTTTGCATCACTGGCCTGGGACGGAAAGAAGCGGGTGACGCGGCGGGAGCGGTTTTTGGGGGAGA
>JARLJS010000281.1 GCA_031291075.1 Nevskia sp.
CCATCGCCGCCAGCATCGCCCCCCTCGCCCGGCCCGGATTGGTGCGGTTCGAGGTCGTTGCGTTGGCCGAGGGGCCGGCGGCGGTGGCGTCGTGGCGGGACTGGCACAGCGTGGCCGAGCCGCTGGCGCGCGTGGTGGAGAGCACGCCGGCGGATGCCTACGTGATCGCCTGCGTGTCCGACCCGGCGATCGATCTGCTGCGCGGGCTGACGGCGCGGCCGGTGTTTGGGGCGTTGCGTGGCGGGATCGGCGCCGCGCTGGCCCGCGCCGACCGGTTCGGCATTCTCGCCTTCGTCGCCGCCTCGGTGGCGCGGCAGCGGCGGGTGTTGCAGGCGATGGGGGTGGAGGCGCGGTGCGTGGCCTCGCTGCCGCTGTTTTTGCCTATGTCCGTGCTGACCTCCGCCGTGGGGCCGCGCGCGCGGCTGGCCGAGGTGGGGCGCGAGTTGGCCGCACACGGGGCGGAGTGCCTCATTCTGGGCTGCGCGGGCATGGCCGGACACCGGGCCTGGCTGGAAGAAACGCTCGGGCTGCCGGTGATCGAGCCCTGTCAGGCGGCCGCCGCGTTGGCGACGGCGGCGGTGCTCTGAGCCGGGAACGGCCTTTTGCTTGGGCACTCCCGTTGCCCGACCAGCACGACGGGCACCGGAAGGCGCGCGTTTGGTGAGCATGGTATTCAGGGATCGAATAGCGTCCGGCTATTTTGTATCAGGTGTTGGTTTGTGTTGCCCAATATCGCCGCATAAAGTGCCGTGGCGTTTCCACTGACCTCAGGGGTTGCATGTCGCGCGTCAGCCACGAAGCGGCCAGCCAAACCGAACCCGCGCAGCCCATGACGGCTGCGTTCCCCGACATCTCGCTCTGCCCCGTGGCACGCCAGCACCATGTCGGGCGATGGACGGCGGTGGCGGTGATGGTCGTGCTGCTGGCGGGATTGGCGCACGCCTTCGCCGTCGGGCAGATCGAGTGGGTGTTCGTCGGGCGCTTCTTCACCGCGCCGGTGATTC
>JARLJS010000282.1 GCA_031291075.1 Nevskia sp.
GCGCCGGCAAGTCCACCCTGCTGCACGCGATCGCGGGCGAGCTGCCCATCGATGGCGGGGAAATCCGGCTCGCCAGCCGCGCCCGCCTGGGCCAGGTCCGCCAGGAAGCCCCCGACGGCACGGCCGCGCTGCTCGACGTGGTGCTGGCCGGCGACCTCGAGCGCCTGGCCCTGCTGGCCGAGACCGAGCGGGCCGAGCCGCACCGTCTGGGCGAAATCCACGAGCGCCTGCGCGCCATCGGTGCCGAGTCCGCCCCGGCGCGGGCGGCGGCGATCCTGGCCGGTCTTGGCTTCGACACCGCGGCCCAGGCGCGACCGGTGCATGAATTCTCCGGCGGCTGGCGGATGCGCGTGGCGCTGGCTACCGCTCTGTTCGCCGCTCCCGACCTGCTGCTGCTCGACGAACCCACCAACCACCTCGACCTGGAAGCCGCGCTGTGGCTGGAGGGCTGGCTCAACCGCTTCCCCGGCGCGGTACTGATCGTTTCGCACGACCGCGGCCTGCTGGACCGCTGCGTGCACGCCATCGCCCACCTCGACCAGGGGCACATCAGCCTCACCCCCGGCGGCTATGAGGAGTTCGTGCGCATCCGCACCGAGCGGGCGGCCCAGCAGAACGCGCTGGCGGCACGCATGACGGTGCGGCGGGAGCATTTGCAGGCCTACGTGGACCGCTTCCGCTACAAGGCCACCAAGGCGCGCCAGGCCCAGGCCCGGCTGAAGGCCATCGCCAGGCTGCCGGTGATCGAGGCGGTCAACGAGGACACTCCCACCGAGTTCGACTTCCCCCAGCCGACCCGCGTCGCCCCCCCCATCCTGGCGCTGGAGCGCGTCTCGGTGGGCTACGACGGCCACGCGGTGCTGCACCACCTGTCGCTGCGGGTGGACATGGACGACCGCATCGCCCTGCTCGGCGCCAACGGCAACGGCAAGTCCACGCTGGCCAAAATGCTGGCCGGACGGCTCGAGCCGATGGAGGGCGAAATCCACCGCAGCCCCCGGCTGAAGGTGGGGTACTTCGCCCAGCTCCAGA
>JARLJS010000283.1 GCA_031291075.1 Nevskia sp.
GCGCTACACCGCAACACCCGCCCCCCTGGGCGAAGCGGGACTCGCGGCGGTGGGTTTGCCAGCGCCGCTTTCCGTTCCGCTGCTGGCCTACCTGGAGGAGTTGCAGAAGTGGAATGCGGCGTACAACCTCACGGCGGTGCGCGACCCCGCCGAGATGGTGACGCGGCACCTGCTCGACAGCCTGGTGATCGCCCCCTATGTGCGCAGCCCGCTGCTCGACGCCGGCAGCGGTGCCGGGTTGCCGGGTATCCCGCTGGCGATCGCGATACCGGAGCTGCAGGTCACCGTGCTGGACAGCAACGGCAAGAAGGCGCGCTTCCTGCGCCACGCGGTGCGAGCGCTCGGCCTGGGCAACGTCGAGGTGGCGGAGGCGCGGGCGGAGGACTACCGCCCGCAGCGGCCGTTCGCCGCGGTCACCTCGCGCGCCTTTGCCTCGCTCGCCGATTTCGTCCGCCTCACCGACCATCTCGTGGCGCTGAATGGCGATTGGTTGGCCATGAAGGGTAAGCTCGACGACCAGGAACTGCAGCATCTGCCCGCGGGAGTCGGGATCGTGGACATCAAAACCTTGAAGGTGCCGGGGCTCGACGAGCAGCGCCACCTGGTCATCGCCGCCCGCCTATGACACACATCATCGCCGTCGCCAACCAGAAGGGCGGGGTGGGCAAGACCACCACTGCCATCAACCTCGCCGCCTCGCTGGCCGCGACCAAGCGCCGCGTGCTGCTGGTCGACCTGGACGCCCAGGGCAACGCCACCATGGGCGTGGGCGTGGACAAGTACGCGCTCAAGAGGACCACCCGCGACGTGCTGCTGGAGCAGGCCAAGGCGGCCGAGGTGGCGCAGTTCCTGCCAGCCCTCGGTTTCTCCGTCCTGCCCGCCAATGCCGACATGACCGAGGCCGAGATCAAGCTGCGCGAAGTCGCCGCCGGCGATTTCGCGCTGAAGACGGCGCTGGCCGAGATCGCGGCGGACTACGACTACATCTTCCTCGACTGTCCGCCGGCGCTGTCCAAGCTCACCGTCAACGCCTTCGTGGCGGCCGACGGCGTGCTGATCCCGATGCAATGCGAGTACTACGCCCTGGAAGGCCTCACCGCGCTGGTCGACACCATCAACAAGATCAAGCGCGTGATCAACCCCAGGCTGGAGATCGAGGGCCTGCTGCGCACCATGTACGACCCGCGCAACAACCTCGCCAACGAGGTGTCGGCGCAGCTGCTGGAGCATTTCGGCGACAAGGTCTACCGCACCATCGTGCCGCGCAACGTGCGCCTGGCCGAGGCGCCCAGCCACGGCCTGCCGGTTATCGGCTACGACCCGGCGTCGAGCGGCGCCAAGGCCTACCTGGCGCTGGCCGGAGAAGTGCTGCGGCGGCATGACGGCGGGCAGCTTAGAATCGGAGACGCGGGATGAGTGGTCAGTGGCCGGTTGTGGTGCAAAGACGCGCCGCTCTGCCGTTACTCACCTGCCGGGTGTGATTCAAACGCATACGCATTCGTCCCCTCTCCCGCTTGCGGGAGAGGGGTAGGGGAGAGGGGCTTTTGATTGGACGAAAGCCCCTCTCCCGACCCTGCGGGCCACCCTCTCCCGCAAGCGGGAGAGGGGAGGGGTGCGTGCACGTAAACAGCAGCCACTGACCACCGATTCCATGTCCTACGTCGAGAAAAACCTCCTCCCCGGCGAGACCATCACCTGCAAGGGCCGGCTGCACTGGATCATCTACGGCAAATCGCTGGCGCTGGTGGCTTTCGGCGTAGCGCTGTTGTTCCCCTGGTCGAAGCAGCTGCCCAAGCTGTGGATCTTCGGCCGCACCGCCATCGCCATCGGCGTGCTGGCGGCGATCCCCGCCCTGCTCTCGGCCTGGTCCACCGAACTGGTGGTCACCAGCAAGCGGGTGGTGGCCAAGCATGGCCTGATCGGCCGCCGCACCATCGAGATGCTGCACAAGCGCATCGAGAGCATCGCCGTGCACCAGAGCGTCGGCGGCCGGCTGCTCGGTTACGGCACCCTGGTCATCCACGGCACCGGCGGCGGCAGCGAGTCGATCCCCAACATCGCGCGCCCGCTGCAATTCCGCAACGCCGCGATGGCGGCGCAATCGGACGAGCGTTGAGGTAGCCGCCGTGAGTTGCGCTCGCGTGTCCCATAAGAACAGTCCGCAAATGAACGCAAATAAACGCAAATGGAAAGGCCAATCCCGATTTTATTTGCGTCTATTTGCGTTCATTTGCGGACTGCCTTGATCTTCGGGTACTCCGGACCACCCGGTTCATTTATGAGCGCACTTCTAGTCTAATAGTCCAATGAGTGCCAAAAAACGGGGATTGGGCCGCGGGCTCGATGCGCTGCTCGGCAGCGCCTCGCCGACCCAGGCCGAAGTGGGGGAGGAGCTGCGCGAACTGGAGCTGGACCTGCTGTCGCCCGGCCGCCACCAGCCGCGCCGCAAGTTCGACCAGGAGGCCCTGCAGTCGCTGGCCGAGTCGATCCGTGCCCAGGGCGTGGTGCAGCCGATCGTGGCGCGCGCCAGCGGCGCCGGCCATTTCGAGATCGTGGCGGGCGAACGGCGCTGGCGTGCGGCGCGCCTGGCCGGGCTCAAGACCATTCCGACCGTGGTGCGGCAGATCCCCGACCGCACCGCCATGGCGGTGGCGCTGGTGGAGAACATCCAGCGCGCCGACCTGAACCCGCTGGAAGAAGCCGAGGCGCTGCGCCGCCTGATCGACGAGTGCGGCCTCACCCACGAGCACACCGCGGAAGCGGTGGGCCGCTCGCGCGCCTCGGTGAGCAACCTGCTGCGCCTGCTCGACCTCGAAGCCGAGGTGCAGGACCTGGTGCGCGACGACAAGCTGTCCCTGGGCCATGCCAAGGTGCTGCTCGGCACCGCCGGCGAACGCCGGGTGGCGCTGGCGCGGCAGGTGGTGGAGCAGCAGCTCTCGGTGCGGCAGACCGAGCAGCTGCTGGCGCAGAAGCCGGCCGACAGGGCCGCGCCCAAGCCGGCGGAGCGCCGCGGCCGCAGCCCGCTGGAACGCGAACTGAGCGAGCGCATCGGCCTGCCGGTGCAGGTGAAGCAGAACGACGCCGGCCGCGGCCGGCTGAGCATCGGCTTCACCGACCAGCAGGAGCTCGAGCGCCTGCTCAAGCTGTTGAAGTGAGGCGCCGTCCCGGTCTGCCCCCCGGGCGGGCGCCGCCCTGGCCGGCCGCTGCCGGCCCTGATGACCGGCCGGCGGTGCGACATTGACCGCCTTCGTTCCGACCATTTAAAATCGCAATCCCGCCGGTGAGTTTCGCAACGGGGCAATGTTCGCCCACGTAGCCACGGCCACAAAGACGATGCGGACCCAATTGCGCGGTGCAGCAATCGCCCGGGCCGTATGCCTGGTGCAGCTGGGAATCCTGTTTGTCGGTGCCGCGCTGTTCGGATGGTTGCAGGGGGCGCCCCAGGCGATCGCCGCGACGTACGGCGGGCTGGTGGCGGTGGTTCCGACGGCCTATTTCGCCTACCGCGTGTTCGGTGGCGGTGGGGCGCGGGACCCGAAATTGATGATTGGTGCGCTTTATCAGGGAGAGATCGGAAAGTTTGCGTTGACCGCGCTGCTGTTCGGACTTGGCGCGGTGCTGTTCGCAAAACAGTTCCTGGCCCTGATTGTGACCTATGCGGTCTGCCTCCTCGCCTACTGGGTGGTGTTGGCGCGCATGGGCTTCGAATGAGACGAGGAAGAGTTCAGATTTTATGGCAGCGGCGGAAGCTCCTGAAGACTCCGGCAGTTACGTACTGCACCACTTGACCAACCTCAAGCTGGACCTGCGGACCATGACGGTGGACCCGCAGGCCCACGGCTTCTGGGTGCTCAACCTGGACAGCGTGATCTTCTCGCTGGTGCTGGGCTCGTTGTTCCTGTTCGTGCTGCTCAAGGCCGCCCGCAGCGCCACCTCCGGCAAGCCGAGCGGCCTGGTGAACTTCGTCGAGATCACGCTGGAGTTCTGGGAGAACCAGGTCAAGGAAGTGTTCCCGCAGGCCAACCCGCTGGTGGTGCCGCTGGCCCTCACCATCTTCGTGTGGGTGCTGCTGATGAACCTGATGGACGTGGTGCCGGTGGACCTGCTGCCGTTCCTGGCGGGCCAGGCCGGCGTCGATCACCTCCGCATCGTCCCCTCCACCGACGTCAACATCACCTTCGGCCTGTCGCTGTCGGTGTTCCTGCTGATCATCGGTTACAACCTCGTGTTCAAGGGCCCGATCGGCTTCCTCAAGGAAGTGCTCAGCCATCCGTTCGGCCCGTGGCTGGCGCCGGTCAACCTGGTCCTGCGCATCGTCGAGGAAATCGCCCGTCCCGTGTCGCTGGCGCTGCGACTGTTCGGCAACCTGTTCGCCGGCGAGCTGATTTTCGTGCTGATCGCGCTGCTGCTGGCGCAGGCCCGCACCGGCATCGGCGGCATCGGCCTGGCTGGGCTGGGCTTCGTCGCCCACCTGGCCTGGGCGTTCTTCCACCTGCTGGTCATCCCGCTGCAGGCTTTCGTCTTCGCCGTGCTCACCGTGGTGTATCTCTCCACCGCGGCCCACAGCCACAGCGAAGACCACTGATCGCTCGACCCACCCTCACTACCCCTTTCACCGCAGCTAAGCATCCTAGGAGAAGTTTCATGCAAGAGATTCTGAGTCACACCGCGCTCGCCGTCGGCCTGATCCTCGGTCTGGGCGGCGCCGGCACCGCCATCGGCTTCGGCCTGCTGGGCGGCAAGCTGATCGAAGGCACCGCGCGCCAGCCCGAGCTGGGCGGCATGCTGCTGGGCCGCATGTTCCTGGTCGCCGGTCTGCTCGACGCCGTGACCTTCGTGGGTATCGGCATCGGCATGTTCTTCGTGTTCGCGAATCCGTTCGTCGGGCAGCTGCACTAAGCGCCCGGCGCGCCAACCCGTTAACTGGGTGATTCGATGGATATCAATGCAACGCTGATCCTGCAGATGATCGCTTTCGCGGTCTTCGTGTGGGTGACGATGAAGCTGGCGCTGCCGCCGATCTCCAAGGCGATGAAGGACCGCGAGGTGCGCATCGCCGACGGCCTGGCCGCCGCGGAGAAGGGCAGCAAGGCGCTGCAGGACGCCTCCACCAAGAGCGATGAAGCGCTCAAGGCCGCGCGTGTGCAGGCGCAGGAGATCGTCGGTGCCGCCAACAAGCAGGCGACGCAGATCGTCGAGCAGGCCCGGCAGGACGCGGAGTCCGAGAAGACCCGCATCGTCGCCTCCGGCCACGCCGAAGTCCAGCGCGAGATCGCGCAGGCCAAGGATGCGCTGCGCCGCCAGGTGAGCGAGCTCGCCGTCGCCGGCGCCTCCAAGATCCTGCATCGCGAGATCGACGCCAAGACGCACGCCGACGTCCTCAACGAGCTGGCCGCGCAGGTGTGATGCCGATGCCGTCCGACCCGACATCCCCGGCCCGCCGGCCCGGTCACGGAGCCCTGCGATGGAGCTGAACACGCTGGCCCGGCCTTACGCCAAGGCCGCTTTCGAGCTGGCCCGCGACAGCCGCGCGCTGCCGCACTGGTCGGGCGCCCTGCAGGCGCTGACCGGCCTGGTGGCCGATCCGATGATCGCCGATCTGCTGACCGATCCGCGCCTGTCGCGCAGCGCGGTGGCCCAGGTGCTGATCGATGCGCTGGGCCAGGGGCTCGACGCCCAGGGCCGCAACCTGGTGAGGCTGCTGGCGCAGAACAACCGCCTGGCCGTGCTGCCCGCCATCGCCGAGGAGTTCGAGGCGCTGCGCGCCGAGGCCGAGCGCCGCGTCGAGGTGGAGATCACCACCGCCGCCGCGGTGGCGGACCAGCAGCGGGTGGCGCTGGTCGGAGCGGTGAGCAAGCGGCTGTCGCGCGAAGTGCAGGTGTCGTGGAAGACCGACGCGTCGCTGGTCGCCGGCGCCGTGATCCGCGCCGGGGACCTGGTGATCGACGGTTCGGTCGCCGGTGAACTGGCGCAGTTGCGGCAGTCGCTGATCGCGAATTGAGCGCCGAGTCGTCGTAGCGGACGAGAAACCAAGTTACGGAGCGGAACGCCGCCCCGTTTGAAAGGTAGACAAAGACATGCAACTGAACCCTTCCGAGATCAGCGAGCTGATCAAGGCGCGTATCCAGAACTTCGAGGCCGGCGCCGAGGCGCGCAACACCGGCATCATCGTCTCGCTGCAGGACGGCATCGTGCGCATCCACGGCCTGTCCGACGCGCTGCAGGGCGAAATGCTCGAGTTCCCGGCCAACAAGGCCGGCGAGGCCACCTTCGGCCTGGCGCTCAACCTGGAGCGCGACTCCGTCGGCGCGGTGGTGCTGGGCGACTACAAGCACCTGAAGGAAGGCGACACGGTCAAGACCACCGGCCGCATCCTGGAAGTGCCGGTGGGTGAAGGCCTGCTCGGCCGCGTGGTGGATTCGCTCGGCCGCCCGATCGACGGCAAGGGCCCGATCCAGGCCGCCGGCACCAGCCCGATCGAGAAGGTGGCGCCGGGCGTCATCACGCGCCAGTCGGTGAGCCAGCCGGTGCAGACCGGTTACAAGTCGGTGGATTCCATGGTGCCGATCGGCCGCGGCCAGCGCGAGCTGATCATCGGCGACCGCCAGACCGGCAAGACCGCCCTCGCGGTCGACACCATCATCAACCAGAAGAGCACCGGCATCAAATGCATCTACGTGGCGATCGGCCAGAAGGCCAGCTCCATCGCCAACGTGGTGCGCAAGCTGGAAGAGAACGGCGCCATGGGCCACACCATCGTGGTCGCCGCCGCCGCCTCCGAAGCCGCCGCGCTGCAGTTCATCGCGCCGTACTCCGGTTGCACCATGGGCGAGTACTTCCGCGACAAGGGCGAGGACGCCCTGATCATCTACGATGACCTGTCCAAGCAGGCCGTGGCCTACCGCCAGGTGTCGCTGCTGCTGCGCCGCCCGCCGGGCCGCGAGGCGTTCCCGGGCGACGTGTTCTATCTCCACTCCCGCCTGCTCGAGCGCGTGGCGCCGGGCGTGATTTTCCGCAAGAGCGTGTCGCAGCCCGTTCAGACCGGCCTCAAGGCCATCGATGCCATGGTGCCGATCGGCCGCGGCCAGCGCGAGCTCATCATCGGCGACC
>JARLJS010000284.1 GCA_031291075.1 Nevskia sp.
CGGTGGGCCACAGGCCCAACGTCACGTCCTGGCGGTTCGACAGCGCGAACAGCACCAGGACCAGCAGGAACGGAGCCGCGATCAGCAGACGCCACACCACACGCCACCTCGCTCCGGAAAAATCATGCGACGGGGGATACGGTTAGACCGCGGTGGCGCGGCGACGCGGTGCGTGTCCGTCATCGGCCGTTCCGTCCGGCCCCAGATTGACCCGCTCGCGCAGTTCCTTGCCCGCCTTGAAGAACGGCACGGCCTTCTCGTCGACCTCCACCGCCTCGCCGGTGCGCGGGTTGCGCCCGGTGCGCGCCTCGCGCTGGAAGCGCCGGGCCCGGCAGCGCACGGCCAGCGAGGGCACCCACACCAGCAACGCGCCGATCAGGAAGGCAATCGCCATCGCACCGAGGATCACCACCGAGAGCGGGGCGGTCAGCGCCAGATCGGTAGGCCACAGGCCCAGCGTCACGTCCTGGCGGTTCGACAGCGCGAACAGCACCAGCACCAGCAGGAAGGGGGTCGCGATCAGCAGACGCAACACGATACGGCACCTTGCACAGCAAAAATGGGGGATCGGGGGAAGAGTTCCGAGTCCGAAAAGCACTCAGGCCGCCACGGGCGAAGACCGGCGGCGCACGGCCGGGGGCCGGGCGCCGGGTTTGCCGAGGTTGACCCGTTCGCGCAGTTCCTTGCCGGCCTTGAAGAACGGCACGGCCTTTTCGTCAACCGGCACGGCCTCACCGGTGCGCGGGTTGCGCCCGGTGCGGGCGTCGCGGCGCTTGACGGTGAAGGCGCCGAAGCCACGCAGCTCCACGCGCTCGCCGCGCGCCAGGGCCGCGGTGATCTCGTTGAAGATGGTGGCCACGATCAGTTCGACATCCTGGCCCCGCAGATGCGGGTTCGCCGCAGAGAGTTCGGCGATCAGCTCCGATTTCGTCATCTCGCGCCTCCCGCGCCCCAGTTTCCGTATGCTGCTTGCGTGGGGCGCCCACGCCGCCTGCGCGACCTCAGCCGCCCGACCAGGAAGGCTGCCAGAGTGCCAGCGCGCCGTCAAGCGTAACCCATTGACCGAACACAGCTTTTATCAGATCGTTCCAGGGCGGTCCGAAGGCGCCGAACAGGCGCCGCGCCGAGGAGGAATCGACCTTCACGTCCCGCGCCGGCAGCGAGGCGGGCACCCCGCGCTCGGCGGCCAGCCACGCCCGCCCGTCCTGCTCGTCGCCGATCGCGTCGATCAGCCCGAGCGCCAGCGCCTGCCGACCGGTGTAGGCCCGCCCGTCGCCCAGCTCGCGCACCCGCGCGGGGTCCATGTGCCGCCCGGCGGCAACCATGCCCACGAACTGGTCGTACATGTCCATCACCAGC
>JARLJS010000037.1 GCA_031291075.1 Nevskia sp.
CACCACGGTCTATTTCAACCAGAGCGCCGGCAACACCAGTTCCGGCAACGACTGGGTGGTGCTGAACCGCATCGACGCCACCGGGGTGCCCAGCCAGATCCAGGGCCAGATCAAGGCCGAGGGCACCGTGCTGCTGATCAACCCCAACGGCATCGTCTTCAGCGGCAGCAGCCAGATCAATGTCCATGCGCTGATCGCCAGCTCCTACGACATCAACAGCTTCACCAACTGCAGCACCAACGCCAGCAGCGCCAACTGCGGCGTCTACGACAGCACCGGCAGCTATACGCTGGAGACCGGAACGGTGAACGGCCAGACCGTCAGCTTCTACGCGCCCAACGACGAGACCAACGGCAACAGCCAGTACCTCGACAACGGCCTTTATCTCAACAACAGCACCACCCTGATCCTCTCGGCGTCCAGCGGCAAGGACGGCAGCGGCAACGATCTGTCTTCCACCACTCTGAAGAACTACGGCGTCACGGTACAGCCGGGGGCCACCCTCTCGACGTTGGACAATGTCAGCGGCTTCGACAACGGCGGCTATGTCGCCCTGGTCGGCCCGACGGTGACCAACCAGGGCCTGATCGAGACCTCGGCCGGGCAGATCATCCTGGCGTCGGGCAGCACGCTCTATCTGACCGAGCCCACCTCGTCTTCCACCAGCTTCGCCGTGACCAACTACAGCCCCGTGAAAGGCTCCAGCCTGGAATATTCACCCCCGTCGGTGACCGGCGGGGCCATCACCCTCAACGACACCGGCGCCGTGTTGTATTCCGAGCGCGGCAACATCACCCTGGTCGGCGACACCGTGGAGCAAAATGGCGTGGCCGAGGCCACCACCAGCGTCACCCGGCCCGGCTCCATCACCATCACCGCCAGCGGCACCACCACCTTCGGCGCCGACAGCGTCACCGCCATCGTGCCCGCCGAGAACGGCGAGACCCTGGCCGAAAGCGCGGTTGCCACCGATATAACGGACGGGACGCTCCCCACGCCCTCCATCACCATCCTCACCACCAACCTGGACATGGCCTCGGGCTCGCTGATCGTCGCCCCCTCCGCCACCATGACGGTCAATTCCTACGTGTCGGCGGTGGCGGCGGTTCAGGGGTCGACCTTCAATCCCGAGGGGC
>JARLJS010000285.1 GCA_031291075.1 Nevskia sp.
CGCCGGTACGCCCGCGGAGGCCGCGGGCTGCACCGACGACTGCGGCGCCGGTGCGGCGGCGGCGCCCACGGCCGGCAGGATGTCCAGCGTGCGACCCGGCAGGATCGCCTCGCGCTGCTGATCCTGCCGGGTATCCCACCACGACAGGTGCACGTCGGGCAGCTCGTAGTGCCCGGGACGGCTGGCGATGAGGGCGATGTCCTGCTCGCGGCTGCCGACAAGTTCGCCCGACTGCAGGTCGGTGCCAAGCTTGGCCTGGTCCGGGTAGGCCTTGAGGCCGTCCGGCAGCACCAGCCGGGTGCTCAGGTCCGGCAGCTGCGCGCCGGTCAGCCCGTGCGCGGCCAGCCGCAGGTGCAGGGTGAGGGGCTCGCCTGCATGCACGGCGCCGTTGTCCGGCCGCCAGGCTTCCTCCAGGTTGACCTGTTGGGCGGGCAGCCAGTCGGGCCCGGTGGCCGCCGCCGGGCGCGCACGCACTTCGAGCTGGATGGGATCGCCGTGGAGGCGCAGCGGGCGGGTGGCGTTGAACATGCCGCCGAAGGCGTTGCCGAACGGATCGCGGCTGGCGTCGGCCACCTGGGCCTCCACCACCGGCCCGTCCAGGCTGAGCGTGCCGCTGCGCTGCGGCTGCAGCAGGTACTTGCGCTCGATCACCTGGTAGCGGTGGCCGTTGTTCATCTCGCTGGTCTGCCGGTCCTTGCCGATCTGCTGCACCGGCAGGTCACCGTTGCCGTTCAGCTCCAGGCTCGCCTGGTAGAGTTGCACGTCGACGTGGAGCTGCACCGTCAGCACCACCGCGCTCTGCACGTAGGGCCGGGGCTGGTCGAGCGAGGTGGTGAGGAACACGTGCTGCGAACCGGCGGTGGCACCCGCCTGGCTGCCCGGCTGCGCACCGGACTGTCCGCCCGCTGCGCTGTCCGTGACGGAGAGCTCAAGCGGCTGCGACTGCTCGCCGCCCCAGCTCAGCGGCGGCACCTGCAGCTTGCCGGAATGCTTGGGCGTCAGCGTGAGGTGCAGCTCGCGCTTCGCCGCCATGTGGCCGTTGATGAACTGGATGCTGGAGCCGCTGCTGCTGCCCAGCACGTCGAAGTCCTTCTTCAGCGGCGCCAGGTCCGGGTCGCCGCCACTGCGGTCGTCGCGCTGCAGCAGCAGCTCCACGGTCTCGCCCGGCGCGATCTCGTCGCGGTCCAGGGTGGCGGTCACCGCCGCGGCGGCGGACAGGCTGGCGGCGCCCAGCAGCACGGCCACGGCGATGCGGAACGGGGTCTTCATGGCTGCTGGTTCTTCTCTCTCATCATGTGCTCGATCATGAACTTGCGCCGCAGCAGTCCGCCCGGGTCATCCGGGATGCGGCGCAGCCACTGCTCCTGCGCCAGTTGCTCCTCGGTGCGCGGCGCCTGCTCGACGCGGGCGGTATCCCCCGCAAGCGGACCGCCATTGCTGGCGCCGTTCGCCTGCTGCACCTGCGCCTGGCCGTGCGCCGGCTGCTGCTTGAGGCTGTTGGCGGCGTCGCGCCGCGCCTGCTCGGCTTCGTCCGCGGCGGGCGTGGCGTCGTGTCCGGGCGGCTGGCCTGCCGCATGCTCGGGCGAGGCCGCGGCCTGCTGCTCACCTTTATCCGCATCCTGACCAGCCTTGTCGCGTCCATCGGCCTGCCGGCTGTCCTTCCCCGCGGTGCTGGGATTGTCCTTCTGCGCTTGAGTATCCTTGCCGGATGGCTGCGCGCCGTCAGCGGAGGCATTTTGCTGCTGACCCTGCTGCCGCCCTTGTTGTCCTTGCTGCGCCTGTTGCTGTCCCTGCTGCGCCTGTTGCTGACCTTGCTGCTGTTGCCCCTGCTGGCCCTGTTGCGGCTGTCCCTGCCCGCCCTTTCCCTGCTGTTGCTGCTGTTGCTGCCGTTGCTGCTGTTGCTTGAGGGCCTGCTCCACCAGGTCACGGTTGTGGCGCGCATCGCGGTTGTCCGGATTGCGGGCCAGCGCGGTGTCGTAGGCCTTGATGGCGTCCTCCAGCTTGCCGGCGCCGACCAGGGCGTTGCCGCGGTTGTAGTGGGCATCGCTGTCGTCGAGGCCGGCCAAGTCGTGGGCGGACGCGGCGTAGTCGCCGGCTCGCAGCTCAGCGTAGGCCTTGCGGCGCGGATCGGCATAGGTCTGCGCGGCGGCGGCCGCATCGCCTTGCTGCAGCAGGCGTTCGCCGCGCTGGTCGGCCGTGAGCCACAGGCTGGAACCGCCGTCGGCGGCGTGCGCCGCGAAGGCCAGCAGCAGGCCGGCGGCGAGCAGGGCCAGGTGCTTCACAGCCAGCCCCGCCGCGACAGCAGCGCCGCCAACAACAACAGCACCGGCAGCAGCCAGACACCGGCGTCGCGCCAGTGCTCGATGCGGATATCGCGCCTGGCAGTGGCGTCGTCGGCACGCGCGCCATGCGCCTGCAGGACGGCGCCGAGGCGCGCCACCTCGGACAGGTCGTAGTAGTCGCCGCCGCCGGACGCGGCGAGCTGCCGCAGCGGCGCGGGATCCAGCCGGGTCATCAGCGTGCGTCCCTGGAGATCCTGGGCGAAAGTACCCGTGGCACCACGCAATGGCGCGCCGCCGTCGGTGCCGACGCCGACCACGCTCAGCGACACGCCGCCCGCGTGCAGTTGCTGCGCGGCGGCGAAGGCGGCCGCCGGATCGGCAAAGCCGTCGGTCAGCACGATCACCCGCTCGTCGCGGGCATCGGCCTGCTTCAGCAGGCGTTGCGCCAGTTGCAGCGCCGGGGCCAGCCGGTCGCCGCTGTCGGGCATGATGTCCGGCGCCAACGGCGGCAGTAGCGCGCGCACCGTGGCCACGTCGTCGGTCAGCGGCGCCACGGTATAGGCGTCGTCGCCGAAAGCGATCAGGGCGACGCGGGCGTCGTGCGCTGCGCCGAGCAGATCGTCGAGCGCGTAGCGGGCGCGGGTGGCACGGTTCGGCGCCAGGTCCGCCGCCGCCATCGAGGGCGACAGGTCCAGCACCAGCACCCAGGCCGCCGGCGCACGGTAGCCGGTGGTCACGTCCTGCTGCCAGCTCGGGCCCGCCAGCGCCACCAGCGCCACGGTCCAGGCCAGCACCAGCCAGGGCCAGGGCGAGACGGCGGCGGGACCGTCCCCGCCGGCCAGGCGCAGCGCAGACAAAAGCTCGGCGTCGATCAGGCGGGTCCAGCCGCCGTCGTTGCGGCGCCGGCGGGACAACCACGCGATCAGGCCCCATAGCGGTAGCAACCCCGCCAGCCACCACGGCCGCAGGAAGTGGAACGCGTGCAGAGCGCTCAGCTCCATGATTCGTCCCGCAGCAGGATGGCCGGCAGGCTCAGCAGCAGCGCCACGCCCAGCGGCCAGGGGAACCATTCGATGCTGGGCCGGTACCACTGGTCGCGGCCGGCGCTCGGCTCCAACGTGTCGATGCGCGTGTAGACCTGCTGCAGCGTGCCGGCGTCGGCGGCGCGGAAGTATTCGCCACCGGTGGCCTGGGCGATGGCCTTGAGCGAGTCCTCGTCCAGGTCGTCGTTGCCGCCGGTCATGCCGAACAGCGTCGGCCGCGCCACCCCGCCGACGCCAATGGTGTATATGCGCAGGCCGGCGTCGGCGGCAAGCCGGGCCGCTTCCTCCGGCGGCATCACGCCGGCATCGTTGCGGCCGTCGGTGAGCAGGATCATCACCGTATCGCCCTTGGTGGCGGAGCGATCGTCCTTGAGGCGCTTGATGGCCAGGCCGATGGCGTCGCCGATGGCGGTCTCGGTGCCGGCCACGCCGATGGTGGCTTCCTGCAGGAACTGGTGCACCGTGTCCAAGTCGGCGGTGAGCGGCGCCTGCAGGTAGGGCCGCGTGCCGAACAGGATCAGGCCCACCTGGTCGCCATGGCGGCCGCGGATGAAATCGCCTGCCACCTGCTGTACCACCTGCAGGCGCGACAGGCCGCCGGCCATGTCCTTCGTCGCCATCGAGCCGGATACGTCCACCGCCAGCAACAGGCGGCGCCCGGTGGTCGGCACCGGCTGCGGGTCGCCCAGCCACTGCGGACGCAGCGCCGCGATTACCAGCAGCAGCCACACCAGGGCGAACAGCCAGCGCCGCCGCGTCGTCCCGTGCGCACCGGCCAGGCTCCGCGCGTCCACGCCGGCGGCGAACGGCAGGTATAACGCCGCGCCCTGCGGCCGTACCGGCGGCAACAGTCGCGCCAGCAGCCAGGGCAGCGGCAGGCACAGCAGCATCCAGGGCCAAGCCAGGTGGATCATCGGCGCCCCCGCAGGAAGTTGCGCGCGCCATCCAGCCATTGCGCGCGGCTGGCGCCGCCGCTGCCGCCGTAGGCGGCGCGCAGCAGGTCGCGGCCCGGTTCTCCCGCCAGCGCCGCGCCGCCGTGCGCGACCACGAAATCGATCCAGCGCTCGCCGCTCAGACGCGCCACCGGCTCGCGCCCGAAGTGCGCCACGGCGTAGCGCCGCAGCAGGTGCTCCAGGTCGCAGGCCAGCGCGGCGTCGCCGCCGCCG
>JARLJS010000286.1 GCA_031291075.1 Nevskia sp.
ATGCACATGATTCGCAAAGGGCAGCTGGTCAGTTCCAACGGACCAGCTGCGTCCGCAGCCGATCAATTCCACTCGCTGGCTTTCTGATCGCGCTCATCAACCCAACTCTGCTCGACCTCAGCTCCTTATTGCGACAGAACCAGTGGCGGGGCGTTAAGCGGCCAAGGGAGGGTGATTTTAAACAAACGTTAATATGGTCCCATAGCCTTCTGGAAAACACCTTTAAAAACAGAGCGCTATGCGATTCTCAACTTCCCAACAAATCGCCCCAAAACATGCTCAAAAGTTGGGAAGGTGGATTTCTCGTAACTCGTTGTCTGCAATGGATTTGTAGGAAATCCTGTGGGACATTTGTGTCGTTAGTTTAAGTTCACCCGGTGATGGCGCTCGCCTTCGCCCTCTACTTTACATAAGATTGATTATGCGAAGTAACTTATTGTATTTATTATATTTATTTTCTTCTTAGAACTGAAGCGCACCGTGCCGACTTCCGCCGCTCGAGCGCATGGGCGGTCCCGGCTCATCCGCTCATTCCGGAGTTTTGTCGCCGTACCCCGGTCTCACCCGCTCCCGCAGCTCCTTGCCCGGCTTGAAGTGCGGGACACGCTTGTCTTCGACTTGAACCCGATCGCCAGTCTTCGGATTACGCCCACGCCTGGCTTTCCGCGCATGCACCGAAAATGCACCGAAGCCGCGCACCTCGACCCGTTCACCCCGTTGCAAGGACTTGGTGATCGTATCGAGAATGACGCGTACAGATTCCGTCACGTCTCTGAGCATCAGATGGCTCTGCTTCGCAGCCAACGATTCGATCAGATCGGACTTGTTCATGCGTGGATTGCCGGCGCCGGCCAAAGGCGGCCACTCTCCTGGCGGAAAGCACCCGCACACCCGAAGGCCCTTACTCGACGTGCTTGCTGATGTGCCGGGTCAATTCAAACATACTCACCGCCGACTTGCCCCCAAACAGCTTCTTCAGCTTCTCGTCGGCATTGATCATCCGCCTGTCGACGGCGTCCTGCAGACCCTGCTTGCGGATGTACTCCCAGATCCGCTTCACGATCTGCCCCCGTGGCGCCGGCTTGGGACCGATCACCTCCGCCAGGACCGCGCTTGGCGTCACTGGCTTGAGCAACGCGGGATTCGCCTTGCGCTTCGTCTTCTTCGGAGCCGCCTTCGGCTTGCTCACCGTCTTCTTGACCGCGGCCTTCTTTGCGGCTTTCGCCATCGTCCCCGCTCCTTTGTGCTGTCGCCCGGCTGGGCAGCCTATGTTAGCGGACTCTCAAGGGTTCGCCGACCGGCTGCAGCGGGATCTGGGGGCGTCGAAGCTCTGGACGGCGGCGAAGCCCAGCGGGCAAAGTCGTGTCCTGAATTTGCCCTCATCCGGACGTAGCCCAATGGTACGATTCGTGGGGGGTAGGCTGCTCGTTTTTCGACCAAACCTTTCGATTCCCGGGCGATAGTCCAGGCCCGTGAGGAAGCCGTTTCCATGACCACGCCCAGCTTCCGCTCAATGGCCGCCGCGATGGATCTGCGCGTCCGGCAGCTCGAGGCGCAAGGCCATCGCGGACCGCAGCTGGTCTACCACATGGTGGGTCACCTGCGGGACCTCCAGACGATCTATGACCAGGCCAGCGACGAGCAGCTGTTCGCGCTGGCGCGCGAGTACCCGAACTTCCACCGGTTCGCCCGCCTCATGGAAGACACCTCCGAAGCCCAGCGCGCCCAGCCCGCCTCGGCATACGGGGGGATGCCGCCGCTGCCCAAGGACTTGCAGGAACCGGTGATGGCGCTGACGGCCACCGCGGCGACGCTGGAGCGCAGCCTGCAGACCGTCGTCGACACCGGACACCCGGAACGCCTGGGCGGGCAGCTGGCGGCATTGCGCGCCACGCACACCCAGTGGCAGCAGGACTGGGAGACGGTGATCGGCGGGCTGAAGACCGCGGGCGTCCCCGAACCGACGATCGCGTTCATTGAGCAGAAGGTGCTGATGCCCATGGCCGAGCGTATCGCCCGGCTGATGGTGCGCATCGGCGGATTGCTGCCGCCGTCGGAAGTCGGCGGCAGCCAGACTGACGCGGCGAACTCGTTCCCGTCGCTGGCACAGCTTTCGGATTTCGCCGCCGCGCTTGACGGCGAGATCCGCGCCGCCCAGGACCTGCTCAACTCGCTGCGGCCGGCGCGGGACCGGCCGGGGCAGCTGGATGACGCCACCATCGAGCGCACGAAGCAGTGCTTGGCGGGATCGTACCGGCGTTTCCGAGCGTGCTGGTGGCCAGCGACAACGATGACTGGATGGACGCCGACCGCGCAGGCCTGTGGGCTTCGCGCTGGGGCAGCCAGTTCGTCAACCTGGGCGCCGCGGGCCACATCAATGTCCGCTCCGGGCACCAGCATTGGCGCGAGGGCCTGGACCTGTTGGAGCGGCTTTGTCAGCGCGTGGTAGAGATTCGATTATCGTAGTGTGACCTGTCGAGGAGCCGCGGCTCACCTCAGGCCGCGCTAAGCTCCGCGAAACGCGCCAGCAGCAGCCGCGCCAGCGCCTGGGGCTGCACCCTGTATTATAACTAAACGATATTTAAATCAGCCTATTTATTCCTTCTAGGTTGGATCATCCCGCGTTACTCTTTCGGTGGAGAGGCTCGTGCCGCGGCATTGGAAATCCGATGCGGGAGGGCCGGGAAGCCGCTCCAAGCGGTTTTCAGGAGGAACAAACGATGTCTGACGAACGTTTAGAGGTGGACGTGGGCGCGGCGCACTCTGAGCAGGGTGTGGTCGAGTCGGCCGGTCTGGTTACGGAATTGGCGTCGGTACGCGAGCGTGCGGCGGCGGCGCGTCTGCCTTATGCCGGCGGTGTGCCGGCGGAGCTGGCCTGGGCTCTGGTGAAGGCCGGGGCTGCGGTCCTGGTCGACGTGCGCAGTGGCGAAGAGCGCAAGTTCGTCGGCCATGTGCCCGGCAGCTTGCACGTGGCATGGGCCACCGGCACCTCGCTGACGCGCAATCCGCGCTTTGTGAAGGAGGTCGAGGCCAAGGTCAAGGACAAGAACGCCACGGTGCTGTTCCTGTGTCGTAGCGGCAAGCGCTCAGCCGCTGCTGCGGAGGCGGCGACCAAGGCTGGCTACAAGAGCGTGTTCAACGTGCTGGAAGGTTTCGAGGGCGAGATCGACGAGCACCAGCATCGCGGCGGTCTCGGCGGCTGGCGCCTCCACGGCCTGCCATGGGTTCAGGATTGAGCCGCGTCCGTGCGCCGCGTTCGTTATGTGCCGGGGAGGCAGCGAAATAACCTTTTTATATAGCGAAAGAATATTTTCGTCGTTGCGTCCCCGCTCGCATACTTCATGCGGTGCGCTGCAGCTGCCTGTATGGCGCTGCGGAAAAAGGTGATTGCGAACAGCACCAAACACAGCACCAAACTCAAGGCTCGGCATGAAAGGCTCTGAAACGGTGTCCCAGGTCAAGCCTGCGGCACCATTGCGCTGGGATTTGCAAAGCATCGTCAGCGAGCTGCGCAATGTGAGAGCGCGCTGGCGCGAGGCGCATCATCGCAACGTCGAACCCGGCTCGCGCGAATTCCCTTCGCGCGACGCGATGCGTGAAGTTGCCCACGCCTTGCGCGGCGCGTTGTTTCCGTTGCGGCTGGGCCCTGCCGACGTGCATCCGGAGGGCGAGGATTCATACGTCGGCTACACCCTGGACACTGCGCTCAACGCCTTGCTTGAACAAGTCCGTCTCGAATTGCGCTACACCGCGCGCCATGACGGGCTGGCGCCGAGTCACGTCGACGAGCGCGCGGTACAGATGGTGCGGGAGTTCGCCGCGGCCCTGCCGGGAATACGCGAGCTGCTCGACACCGACGTGGTGGCTGCTTATCGCGGCGACCCTGCGGCGCGCAGCGTCGATGAAGTGCTGTTGTGCTACCCCGGCGTGCTGGCGATGATTCATCACCGCATCGCGCACAAGCTCTATGAACTCGAGTTGCCGTTGCTGGCGCGGATCGTGGCGGAGCAGGCCCATGCCGAAACCGGTATCGACATTCACCCCGGCGCCACCATCGGCCGCTGGTTCTTCATCGACCACGGAACCGGCGTGGTCATCGGCGAAACCGCGGTGATCGGCGAGCGTGTCCGCATCTACCAGGCAGTCACGCTCGGCGCGAAGAGCTTCCCGGACGACGGCAGCGGCGGCCTGCAGAAAGGACTGCCGCGCCACCCGGTGGTGGAGGACGACGTCGTGATCTACGCCGGCGCCACCATTCTCGGCCGTGTCACGGTCGGCCACGGCTCCACCATCGGCGGCAACGTCTGGCTCACGCGCAGCGTTGCGGCCGGCAGCCGCGTCACCCAGGCCAACTCGCAGCACGAGACTCCGGAACAGGAGCGCGGCGAGTGAGCGCCGCGATCCCCGAACATTCACCCTCACCCAACTGAATTCCCCCTCGATAAGGAGCCACCCAGATGGCCGATTCAACTCCGCAAGCCGCGCTCGGCGACGCCGCCGCACGCCAACTTGCCAACACCACCAAAACGGTCGCGCAGCTTCCCATCCTCACGCCGCGCTGGCTGGTGCACCTGCTGCAGTGGTTGCCGGTGGAAGCCGGTATCTACCGTGTCAACAAGGTGATCAATGCCGCCAATGTTCAAATCGCCTGTTCGCAACGGGATGAGTCCCTGCCGCACCGCGACGAATCGGAACTGCCGCAGTCCTTCGTCGACTACGACGAGCATGCGCGCGAGTATTACCTGAACTCTGTCACCACCGTGCTCGACGTGCACACGCGCGTCGCTGACCTCTACAGCAGCCCCTACGACCAGACCCGCGAGCAGCTGCGCCTGGCGATCGAGATCGTGAAGGAGCGGCAGGAGGCGGAGCTGATCAACAATCCCGACTATGGCCTGCTCGCCAACGTCCACGACGACCAGCGCATCAGCACGCTCGCCGGCGCGCCCACGCCGGACGACCTCGATGACCTGCTCACCAAGGTCTGGAAGGAGCCGGCGTTTTTCCTCACTCATCCGTTGGCGATCGCCGCCTTCGGCCGCGAGTGCACGCGCCGCGGCGTGCCGCCGCCAACGGTGAGCCTGTTCGGCTCTCAGTTCATCACCTGGCGCGGCATCCCGCTGATCCCGTCCGACAAGGTCCCGCTGGCGGACGGCAAGACCCATATCCTGCTACTGCGCATAGGCGAAAAGCGCCAGGGCGTGGTCGGCCTGTTCCAGCCGGGCCTCGCCGGCGAGCAGAGCCCGGGCCTGTCGGTGCGCTTCATGGGCATCAACCGTAGCGCCATCGCTTCCTACCTCATCTCGCTGTACTGCTCTTTGGCGGTATTGGCTGAAGATGCCCTGGCGGTGCTCGATGAAGTCGAGGTCGGCAAGTACCACGAATATGCCCACACCTACCAGTGAGGACCCGGGGTTTGTCCCACCGGCGCTGACTCCGCCGGCGGGCTTCCCGGACGAAGCGGCGCTGGCACGGCTGGCCAACGAGTTCTTCTCGGCCTTGCCCGGCGCTGCCGGGCTCAGTATCCCCGCTGCCGGTTACATCCCGCAGCCCACGCCGCCGTCGTCGCCGTATGTGGCGACGGCGCAGGCGCCGGCGGGGATGCAGCCCTCGGCGCCGACCGCGGCTGGCGCTGCCGGTCCGCCGCGCGTGCCTTATAGCGAGACCATCAGTACGCCGTCCGCTTTCGGCACCGCGATCCCGCGCATCGGCAGCGGCCAGCTACCCGACCCGCCACCGACCCTTGCTGCCGAGCCCGCCGCGACGCTGGGTGCCGCCGCGCCAACCCCGCTGGGCCAGGTACAGGCGCCGGCTTCGGCGGGCACGCCCGCCCGGCCTTCCTCCTCTGCGGGGGGCGCTTCGAGGCCCGCGCCGTACCCCGCGCCCCATATGGAAACCCTCAATACGCCGCCGCTGTTCGCAACCACCGTGCCGCAGGCAGCGGGTATGCCGCAATTCGGAACGCAGCCGCCCGATCTGCCCGCGACCCCGGTGTCCGTGCCGAGCACCCCTTACTATTTCCTGGGCGAGGGCAGCGGCTATCCTTCGCTGTCGCGCCAGCTGCCGGGAGCACAGGAAGACCTGATCGTGCCGCAGTCCTACGGGCTGCCCGGTCAGGACGGCGTGCAACAGATGCTCGACGCACTCCTTCGCGAAGACAGAACCGCCGCGCCTGTTGCGGCAGCGCCGGCTTCCACCGGCCAGTACCCTGCCGGCCAGTATTATTTCATCGAGCCGGCTGCGCCCAAGGCGAACGCCGAACCGCCGGCGGCGCCCTCCATGTCGGCGCATCCGCCCTTCGATGTCCACGCGGTGCGGCGCGACTTCCCGATCTTGGCCGAGGTGGTCAACGGCCGGCCGCTGATCTGGCTCGACAACGCCGCCACCACGCAGAAGCCGCAGGCGGTGATCGACCGCCTGGCGTACTTCTACACCCACGAGAATTCCAACATTCATCGCGCCGCGCACGAGCTGGCGGCGCGCTCCACCGACGCCTACGAAGGCGCGCGCAGCAAGGTGGCGCGCTTCCTCGGAGCTGCGTCAGCGGAGGAGATCGTGTTCGTGCGCGGCGCCACCGAAGCCATCAACCTGGTGGCGCAGAGCTGGGGCAAGCAGAACCTCAAGCCCGGCGACGAGATCGTCGTCACTTGGCTGGAGCACCACGCCAATATCGTGCCCTGGCAGCAGATCGCCGCCGTCACCGGCGCCAAGCTGCGCGTGGCGCCGGTGGACGACGACGGCCAGGTGCTGCTGGACGAATACGGCAAGCTGCTCGGCGAGCGCACAAAGATGGTCGCCTTCACCCAGGTCTCCAACGCACTCGGAACCATAACGCCGGTCAAGGAAATGGTGGAGATGGCGCATCGCGTCGGTGCCCGCGTGCTGGTGGACGGCGCGCAGGCGGTGTCGCACATGCGCGTCAACGTGCAGGCGCTGGGCGCGGACTTCTACGTCTTTTCCGGCCACAAGCTGTTCGCGCCGACCGGTATCGGCGTCGTTTACGGCAAGTCCGATCTGCTCAACGCGATGCCCCCCTGGCAAGGCGGCGGCAACATGATCCAGGACGTGACTTTCGAAAAGACGCTCTACCATAAGGCGCCCGCCCGCTTCGAAGCCGGCACCGGCAACATCGCGGACGCGGTGGGCCTGGGCGCGGCGATCGACTATCTTGAGCGGGTCGGCTTGGAGAACATCGCCCACTACGAGCACGGCCTGCTGGAATACGCCACCCTGGGCCTGCGTAGCGTGCCGGGCCTGCGCCTCATCGGTACCGCCCGCGACAAGGCCAGCGTGCTCTCGTTCACCCTGCAGGGCTATCGCCCGGAAGACGTGGGCACCGCGCTCAACCGCGAAGGCATCGCGGTGCGCGCCGGCCACCACTGCGCACAGCCGATCCTGCGCCGTTTCGGCGTGGAGGCCACGGTACGTCCTTCGCTGGCGTTCTACAACACCTGCCAGGAAGTGGACGTGCTGGTGGCAGCGCTGCAGCGTTTGGCCCGGGCCAACCGATAGCCTGCATTTCTCACAGCCCTTCTACTGCGGCGCGGATTGCACGGGCAGACCCGATGCGTCGAACACGCCCTCGAACAGGACCGAACTCAGGTAACGCTCGCCCGAGTCGGGGAGGATGACCACGATCGTCTTCCCGGCATTCTCCGGGCGCTGGGCGAGACGGTCGGCGACCGCTACCGCCGCGCCGCAGGAAATGCCGGAAATGATGCCTTCCTCCCGGGTCAGGCGCCGTGCGTAGATGATCGCCTCCTCGTTGCTGACCTGCTCGATGTCGTCCACCAGCGACAGGTCGAGAATTTCCGGCACGAAGCCGGCCCCGATGCCCTGGATCTTGTGCGGTGACGGCTTCAGTGGTTGCCCGGCACGCTGCTGTGTCAGCACCGGGCTGGCCGAAGGTTCCACCGCCACGGAGCGGATGGCTTTGCCTTTGGTCTTCTTGATGTAGCGGGAAACCCCGGTGATGGTCCCGCCGGTTCCCACGCCGGAGACCAGGATGTCGATCGCTCCTTCGGTATCGTTCCAGATCTCCGGCCCGGTCGTGGTTTCGTGGATCGCCGGATTGGAGGGATTTTTGAACTGCTGCAGCAGAACGTACTTGGGGTCCGAAGCCGCGATCTCCTCCGCCTTTGCGATCGCCCCGGCCATGCCCTTGGGGCCTTCGGTGAGCACCAGCTTCGCACCGTAGGCGAGCAGCAGCTTGCGCCGTTCCAGGCTCATGGTCTCCGGCATGGTCAGCGTCAGCGGAATTCCCCGCGCGGCGGCGACAAAGGCCAGGGCGATGCCTGTATTGCCGCTGGTGGGTTCTACGATTTCCTTGCCAGGGCCCAGCAGCCCCTTTTGCTCCGCGTCCCAGATCATCGCCGCGCCGATCCTGCACTTGACCGAGTACGCCGGATTGCGCCCCTCAATCTTCGCCAGCACCGTCGCCTTGCCGCCTCCGATGATACGGTTGAGCCGCACCAGCGGCGTGTGGCCAATGGACTTCGAGTTGTCTTCGTACCAGTGCGACATTTTTCCTTCCTCCTGCGGGCCGCCGATTTAAGTGCTCGCAAGATGGCACCGACATTGATCTGGATCAAGCGTGCGCGCCGGATCGGCGGTCCGGTGGCACGAGGAACGGCGCGGCGATCGTCCGCTTCTAAGCTTAGAACTCCTTCGGGAACGCCAAGGTAACCGGGTTACGTTCGGGACGTAATTGCCTTACAGCAGTCCGTCACGGACCGGCAGCTGCAGGACCTGGCGCGCTTCTTCCTCTACGCTGAGGAAACTGGTATCGATACGCAGCTCGGGTTTTTCGGGTTCTTCGTACACGGCGTCGACACCCGGCACGTTCTTCACCAGTCCCTGCCGGGCCATGCGGTAGAGTCCTTTGGGGTCGCGCTTTTCGCATTCGGCCAGCGGCGTGGCGACGTGAATTTCGTAGTAGGCGCCCAGTGCGCCGATCCTCGCCCGCACGTCGGCTCGCGCCACGCGGAACGGGGCGATGGCCGCCGCAATACAGATGCCGCCGTGGCGCGTGATTTCCCCGGCGACGTAACCAATACGGCGGATGTTGAGCTCGCGGTCGGCACGGGAGAAGGTCAGTCCGGACGACACCATCTCGCGCACCACCTCGCCGTCGAGGATCGTCACCGTCCGCCAGTACTCGTCAAGCAACAGCTCGTTGACGCGTTGCGCAATGGTGGTCTTGCCGGCCCCGGCAAGGCCGGTCAGGAACAGGGTGAAGCCGCGGAGCGGGGAAGTCTTCATGGATACCTGGACGATCGCGTCATCTGCCCGCTCGCGCAGCAACGACGCCGCCGCGTTGTGATGTGGTTGTGAACAATGGCGACGATGTTAGTGGGGGAGGCGGGTGCAATACGGCAATATCGTAAGCACTCACTTCCCGCGGATACGGCTTTCCGGCGCCGCGTGGCTTGCCGAGCGGTCCTCGGCGATCTGTTCCTGCTGCGGGCGCCGTTCGCGGTAAAGGCTGAAGTGCGCCGGCCGCAAGCGGATACGGTCGCCTGGCAGCCACACCCGCATTTCGGGGTCGGGGTTGGGAATTTCGATCTCTATCGTCTGCGCCGCGGTTCCGTCGCCCGCGGCGAGTCCGACCATCAGGCGCACCAGCACGCCGGTCCGCTGCACTTCCAGCACGTAGCCTCCGATCGCAGCTGGATCGTCGTCCACTACGCGAAAATCGGCGGGGCGGGCATAGACGTCCACCGGGCCGGGTGTCAGGCCCTTGGAGTCGTCGATCGGAGCACGGGCTCCGAGCAGGTACACGCTGCCTTCGCGTACTTCGCCCGGCAGGACATTGGGGGAGCCGAGGAAGTCGAATACGAAAGGAGTGCGCGGCGCATCGTAGACCTGGTCGGTGTTGCCGATCTGCTCGATGCTGCCGCGGTTCATCACCACGATGCGGTCGGCCAGTTCCAACGCTTCCTCCTGGTCGTGGGTGACAAAGAGGGTGGTGTAGCCGGTATCGCGGTGCAGCTGCCGCAGCCACCGACGCAGGTCCTTGCGGACCTTGGCGTCAAGGGCACCGAAAGGTTCATCGAGCAGCAGCAGGCGCGGTGTGATGGCCAGCGCGCGCGCCAGCGCCACCCGCTGGCGCTGGCCGCCGGAGAGCTGGTTGGGATAGCGTCCCTCCAGCCCTCCCAGTTGGACCAGTTCGAGCAGCTCCAGACAGCGGCGGCGGATCTCCGCCGCGGCAGGACGCTGTGCCCGCGGCTGCATACGCAGGCCGAAGCTGATGTTGTCGAGCACCGTCATGTGCTTGAACAAGGCGTAGTGCTGGAACACGAAACCGACGCGGCGCTCCTGCACGCTGAGGCGGGTGGCGTCGATATCGCCGAACCAGATGCTGCCGCCGTCGATCGGTTCCAGCCCCGCGATGGCGCGCAGCAGCGTGGTCTTGCCCGAACCAGAGGGGCCGAGCAGCGCCAGCAGCTCGCCGGAGGCGATGTCGAGGTCGATGCCGCGCAGCGCGGTGAAGTCGCCGAAGCGCTTGCTGATGTTGCGAATGGTGATCTGCATCGTACACTCCCGCTCTCAATGCTCTCCCGCTCTCAATGCTGGCGTAGCGCGGCCAGTTCGCTGCCGTGCTGCCACTCCAGGAAGCTCTTCAGCCCCAGGGTGACGAAGGCCAGCAGGCACAGCAGCGAGGCCACCGCAAATGCGGCAACGAACTGATAGTCGTTGTACAGGATTTCCACCTGCAGCGGCAGGTTCTGTCGCAATAAGCCGGAGCTGGTAGGCTGACGACCCAGAAATGTGGATGAAGCAGATGATCGCAGCCCTGCGCAAAGTAATCAAGCGAATGCATTATCCGCTGGATGTGATGCTGACCTGTGTGCGCTGGTACGC
>JARLJS010000287.1 GCA_031291075.1 Nevskia sp.
GCAGCAGGCTGCGCCGCAGCAGGCTGCCGAACAGGCGGTTGGTGCCGGTGATGGAGTCGTAGACCACGTCGCTGATCTGGTCGTGCACCTCGCGTACCAGGCGGCTGGTGTCGCGCGTGGCGGGAATCGCCTCGAGGATGCCGAAGGGGATGGCGGCGATGCCCATGTGCAGGGTGCGCACCGTGGAGGCGCCAAGGTGCACGGTCTTCTCCGCCGCCCGCTGGACCTGGCGCAGGCTTTCGCGCTGCGTTTCGGCGCGCGCCTGTTCCAGCATGGCGGCGGCCACCCTTTGCAGGGAGCGGTCCAGCGCTCCCAGCTCGCGCCGCGTGCGGCGCTGCTGCAGTAGCCCGGCGCCGGTCAGCAGCAGTGTCAGCAGCAGGCTAAGTACCATTGTGCAGCCTTACTTCCGCCACCACGCCGTGCGCCTGCAGGTGTTCGCAAAGCTGCCGGTGGAATTCCTTGTAGACCTCGCGCCGCACCAGTTCCGGCGCCAGGCCGGCGAAAGCCTTGCCCAGGCGTGACTCCCGTGTCGCCAGTTCCAGCGCATTGAGCACCTCCACCGAAATCAGCGCCGGGCGGCCCAGCGCCGCCATCGCGCCGGCCGCGCCGGAACCGGAGGCGCCCCATTCGTCGAGCTGCTTTTGCGCCGCGAACAGCGCCCGCCGCAGAACCAGGTGCCGGCGGATGAACCAGGCGGTAACGGCGAGATTGGCGGCGATCAGGCCCCAGATCAACGGCTCCATTGCGGTCCCCCGTGGCAGCAGCAGGGACCAGCATAATGGAACGGCCACGTCCCGGCCGCCCCGGCCGGTCAATGCGTATGGTTCAGAAGTCGTAGTAGTCTGGCCGGCCGGCGGTCCACAGCTCGCCCCACAGCTTGCCGCCGCCGTCGACGGTCAGCACCTCGCCGGTGATGAAGCTGCCGGAAGGGCCGGCGAGGTAGATGCAGGCCTCGGCGATCTCCATCGGCGTGCCGGGGCGCTTCATCGGGTTGGCGCGAGGGAACTCCTTCACCGCTTCGGGCGGGTAGACCTCCAGCCCTTCGGTGGCGGTGAGGCCGGGCGCGATGCAGTTGACGCGGATGCCCAGCGGCGCCCATTCCACCGCCACCGTGCGCGTCGCGCCGATCACGCCGGCGCGCGCCGCCACGGTGTGGGCCACGCCGGGCATGCCGCGCTCGGTCACCACCGCCACGTTGACGATGGAGCCCGGACGCTTGTGCTCGCGCCAGTACTGTGCGGCGCGTTGCATCATGTACCAGGTGCCGTTGAGGTTGTTGTTGATGACGGCGTTCCAGCCCTTCACCGGGAAGTCGATGGCCTGGCCCGGGAACTGGCCGCCGGCGTTGTTCACCAGCAGGTCGATGGTGCCGAACTCGGCGTGGACGCGCTGGAACAGTGCTTCCACCTGCTCCGGCTCGCGCACGTTGGTCGCCTGTGCCAGTACAGGCACGTTCTTGCCACGCAGGAATTCCGCGACGTGTTCCAGTTTCTCGGGCGTGCGGCCGCAGATCGCCACACTGGCGCCCAGCCGCCCGAACAGCAGCGCCACCGCGCGGCCGATGCCGCTGCCGCCGCCGGAGACGAGAGCCACGCGGCCTTTGAACAGGTCGGGACGGTAGACCGTCTCGGCGGCCCACAGTTGTTCGTTGAAGTCGGTCATGAGGGCAGTGCTTGGGTGGCCCGGATGCGGTTTGTAGGGCGGGCCGTGCCCGCCGTTCTGGGAGCGCAAGGCGGGCACGGCCCGCCCTACGGTTATCCGCGCAGCAGCTCTTCGCTGATGATGATCTTGCGGACCTCGGTGGTGCCGGCGCCGATCTCCAGCAGCTTGATCGAGCGGTACAGGCGGTTGATCTCGGACTCCCAGATGTAGCCGGTGCCGCCGTGCACCTGCACCGCCTCGTTCAGCACCTTGTTCATGGTCTCGGCCACGTACAGCACGCCGGCGGCGGTGATCTTGTGGATGTCGCCGCGGCCGCCGCCGTGCTCGTCCAGGGTGTTGGCGGCGCGCAGGGTCTGGTAGGTGAACAGGCGCATCGACTCCACCCACACGTACATGTCCGCCAGCTTGGCGCGGATCATCTGGAAGTCGGCGATGGGGCGGCCGAACTGCTTGCGCTGCTTGGCGTAGTCGATGGCCAGCTGCAGCGCGCGCT
Organism: Nevskia sp.; assembly: GCA_031291075.1. Taxonomy (GTDB): domain Bacteria; phylum Pseudomonadota; class Gammaproteobacteria; order Nevskiales; family Nevskiaceae; genus Nevskia. The sequence continues at coordinate 2,156 of JARLJS010000287.1, forward strand.
CGGCGATGCCCAGGCAGATCGGCGAGATCATCGAGCGTTCCAGGTCCAGCCCGCTCATCACGACCTTGACGCCCTGGTTCTCCGCGCCGACCAGGTTGGCGGCCGGCACGCGGCAGTTGTCGAACACCAGCTCGGCGGTCTGGCTGCCGCGGAAGCCCATCTTCACCAGCTTCTGCGCCACCTTGAAGCCGGGGAAGTCCTTCTCGACGATGAAGGCGGAGATGCCCTTGGCGCCCTTCTCCTTGTCGGTCTTGGCGTAGACCAGCAGCACGTCGGCCACCGGACCGTTGGTGATGAAGATCTTGGTGCCGTTGAGGAGATAATGGTCGCCCTCGCGCCGCGCGGTGGTGCTCATCGAGCCCAGCGCGTCGGAGCCGGCGCCCGGCTCGGTGAGACCGAGCGCGCCGATGGCCTTGCCGCTGCACAGGCCGGGAAGGTACTTCTTTTTCTGCTCCTCGTTGGCGTTGCGCAGGATGTTGTGCAGGCACAGGTTCTCGTGCGCCACCCAGGCCAGCGCCAGCGCGTGGTTCCAGCGGCCGAAGGCCTGCAGCACCAGGCCGCTGGTCATCAGGTCCAGGCCGGAGCCGCCGTAGGTCTCCGGCGCGGTGATGCCGAAGTAGCCGGTGCTGCCGATCAGCGGGAACACGTCCTCCGGCCACCATTCCTCGTCGTCCATGCGCTGCGCCAGCGGATAAAGTTCCTTCTGCGCGAAGCGGTCGGCCTGGTCGAGCACGTTTTGCTCGTCGTTGGAGAGGCCGGAAAAGACCTGGGCGACGTTGGCCTGGTCGGTGCTGGGGGAGCTGTGGTCTGCCATGGGATGTTCCCGAATGCCGGTTTATGGATGGAGCAAGCCTATTGTGGCGAGCCTAGCGGTGGCCGTGGCCGGCGCGCTTCGTCCGATTTGGTGAGGGTGAAGGCCCCGCGAGTGACTCAATGTCACTCGCGGGGCGTGAACGCCCGGCCATGGATGGCCGGGCCGGGGTGAGCAAATGTGGCAAGGTTGCGCCAGGGATGGCAAGGAATCCCTGATCTCTACACATGGTCGTCGACCACATCCACCAACCCCCACTCCAACGCCTGACGCGCCTTGATCCTGCGACCGGACAAGGCCAGCCAGGCGGTGCGCTGGCGTCCGATGCGGCGGGTGATGCTGGCGCAGCCGCCGGCGCCGGGGATCAGTCCGTATTTCAGCTCAGGCAGCTGGAAATGCGCGTCCGCCGTGGCGCCGAGGCGGGCGGCAAAGGCCGGGAACTCGATGCCGGAGCCGATGCAGGCGCCATGGACATGGATCTCGACGCGGTCGGCGCAGGCGGCGAGCAGGCGGCCGGGCAGGGTGAGGCTGCGGATGGCGTGCGCCACGGCTGGATCGGGGGCGGTGCCGAACTCGGCGAGGTCGCCGCCGACGCTGAAGCATTTGCCGCGGGCGGCGATGTGCACGCTGCGGATGGAGTCGTCGCACAGCACAAGCTGCAGCGCTTCGACCAGTGCGTCGCGCATTTCCACCGACATGGCGTTGCGGTTGGACGGGCGGTTCAGCTGTAGACGTAGTGTGGCGTCGTCACGTTCGACCAGCACCGGCGGGCCGACGTCCCTTGCAGGTGGCGCGGCCGCGGGAACGGCGCGCTGCGTCTCCCGCCAGCGCTGGAACTCGGGGCCGGCCTGCAGGGTGGAGTAGGCCAGGGACTCGGCCAGCAAGGCGTCCGCCAGCGGCATGGACTCCACCGCCCGCAGCAACTGCGCCAGCACGCTGGCGGCGAGCGGGCTGCGGGCGATGTTGTCAATCAGCAGGCCGGCATCCTCGGCGTTGTCGAGCACCACGTCGCAAGCGGGCGTGAGCGCTGTGGGCTCGGCGGCGATGGCCAGGCTGGGGCAGGGCAGCTCGCGCAGCCAGGCGCGGATGCGGCTCTGCGCCGGTTCCGGCGGCTGTGCCCCACCAGCGTCGAACAGCAGGTAGGGGTGCTCCGCCAGCGGCGAGAAGGCGCCGCGCGCCTGCGGGTCCGCGGCCCAGGCCTGCAGTTGTTCCAGGCGGGCCGGCCGCGCCGCGGGCGGATGCGTCATGCGACGGCTCAGCGCTGCCCACGCTGCAGCAGACTGAAGAACTGGTACGACGGGTCCTGTGTGCCCGGCTTGCCGATGTAGGCGCCCTGCAGCATCGGGTGATCCAGCCGCACCGCCGAGGGATGCTGCGGGTAGGCCCAGTCGGCCACGATCGAGCGGTGCATGAACTTCCACACGCCGGCGCGCTTCTCGTACTTGTCGAAGTAGCGGCCGCCGATCAGCATGTCGTAGCTGGAGTCGCCGTCGCGCACCTTGTGGAAGGCGATCAGGTACACCTCGCCCTCGGCCTTGTCGCCGTCCAGCTTCAGGTTCACGGTGGTGACGTTGTGATGCAGGATCTCCATCGGCGCCTGGATCTGCGGCAGCTTGTCGATGAAGTCCCTGGCCAGGCCGCGCGAGTAGTGGCCGTGCTCGTCGATGGCGTCCTCGTGGTAGAGCGCGCGCATCTTCTCGTGGTCGTGACGGTCCGCTGCGTTGCAGTAGGCGCAGATCAGTTCGTACAGGGCCTGCTTGTCGAGCAGCTCGCGCAGCTGGGTTTCGAGAGTGCCGTCGGTCATGGCCGGTATTACCTCACTCATCAGCTTAGGTGATCCGCAAATGAACGCAAATAAACGCAAATAGATTCAGCGGGCCATCTTATTATTCGCGTTTATTCGCGTTTATTTGCGGACTGAATCCGCGTCTAGCTTAGTCCGTTCACCGGGATCGCGGCGCCGTGGACGGCGCGGGCGTCCTCGGAGCAGAGGAAGCGGATCACGTGCGCCAGGTCCTGCGGCGCCACCCAGCGGCTGTAATCGGCCTTGGGCATGTCGGTGCGGTTGCGCGGCGTGTCGATGATGCTGGGCAGCACGCAGTTGACGTTGATGCCCTGTTCGCGCAATTCCGCGGCCATCGCCTCGGTCAGGCGGATCACCACGCTCTTGGCGGCGCTGTAGGCGCCCATGTGGGCGCGGCCGCTCTGGCCGGCGCCGGCGCCGACGTTGACGATGCTGCCGTGCCCGGCCGCGATCATGCCGGGCACCACGGCGCGCACCGCGTTGAGCAGGGTGCCGGCGTTGACGCCCAGCATCGCGTCCCACAGCTTCTGCGACGTCTCGTGCACCGCCGGGCCCATGTCGAAACCACCGGCGATGTTGCACAGGCAGTCGATGCGGCCCAGGCCGGTCACGGCCCGGTCCACGGCGTGGCGGGTCGAATCCGTGTCGGCAAGGTCGGCGGCCAGCAGCAGGCGCCTGCCGTCGACGCCGGGGTAGGCGGTCGCCAGCACCTGCTCGTTCAGGTCCAGCAGTGCCAGCGTGGCGCCGGCCGCGGCGAAAGCCGAGGCCACCGCACGTCCCAGGGCGCCGGCCGCACCGGTGATCAACACCACTTTGTTGTCGAAGCTCATCGTTGGTCCTCCGCTGGATGTCGGCTCATGTCCTCACGGACGGTAGCACGCCGCGCCGGCGTGGCCGCCCCCTGAACAGGGGCACGGCTTGTCGCGGGTTTGCCCGCTTGCGTTAGTGAGTATAACTCACTAAATTACGGTTCAGATACCCGGGCAGCTGCCTCGTTCCGTCCATTTGCAAGAGACGAATGGAAATGAGGTCTGCTCACCGGAAACCCAGCTTGAACGAGGAGAGCAGCATGTCGGAGCCCGTACTGGTCGAGCGCCGCGGCGCGGTGCAGTGGATCACCATCAACCGGCCGGAGCGCCGCAACGCGATCAACGAGCAGGTGATCAAGGCCATCGACGCCGGCATCGCCGCGGCGGTGGAGGACCGTGCCTGCCGCGCCGTCGTCCTCACCGGCGCCGGCGAACAGGCCTTCTGCGCCGGCGCCGACCTGCAGAAGAACGTGCAGGGCGGAGCCTTCGACGTCGACTTCTCGCGCCCGCGCCACTACATCGTGGACCTGTTCAAGCGCATCCAGGAATGCACCCTGCCGATCGTGGCGCGGGTCAACGGCCATGCCATGGCCGGCGGCTTCGGCCTACTGTGCGCCTGCGACATGGCGGTGGCCGCCGACGATATCCGGGTCGGCACGCCGGAGAGCAAGATCGGCGTCACGCCGATGATGATCCTGCCGTTCATGCTGCGCGTGCTGCCGGCGCGCAAGCTGCAGGAGATGTGCGTTACCGGCGAGCAGTTCAGCGCGGCCGAGGGCCTGGAGATGGGCCTGTTCAACTACGTGGTGCCGCGCGCCGAGCTGGATGCGAAGCTGGAATGGCTGCTGCAGCGCGTCACCGGCAAGTCCCCTACCGCGGTGCGGCTGGGCAAGCAGGCCTTCAACGCCATGCGCGACATGAGCCTGCGCGAATCGCTGGAGTACGCCCAGGCGATGGTGCCGGTGATGTCCAGCACCGAGGACGCCCGCGAGGGCAAGCTGTCGTTCCAGGAGAAGCGCGACGCCAGCTGGAGCGGAGAGTGACGAAAGAGATCGTTCGCATCGGCTGCGGCGCGGGTTTCTGGGGCGACAGCGCCGAAGGGCCCCGCCAGCTGCTGGAGTCGGGGCAGGTCGATTACCTGATCCTCGACTACCTGGCCGAGATCACCATGTCGCTGCTGGCGCGTTCGCGCTCGAAGGACCCGGCGGCAGGCTACGCCACCGACTTTCCCGACGTGATCGCGCGCCTGGCGGCGTTGATCAAGAAGCACAAGGTGCGGGTGGTGACCAACGCCGGCGGCGTCAACCCCAAGGCTTGCCGGCAGGTGTTGGCGGAACGCCTGCAGGCGGCGGGCATCGAGTTGCGCATCGGCGTTGTGGAGGGTGACGACCTGCTCGGCCGCGCCGGCGAGTTGAAGCGCCAGGGTATCCGCGAGATGTTCAGCGGCGCGGAATTCCCCGACAAGCCGTGGAGCGCCAACGCCTACCTGGGGGCGTTTCCCATCGCCGCAGCGCTGGATGCCGGCGCCGACATCGTCATCACCGGCCGCTGCGTCGACAGCGCGCTGGCGCTGGCGCCGCTGATTCACGAGTTCGGCTGGGCGGCGACGGACTATGACCGGCTGGCCGCAGGCAGCCTCGCCGGCCATGTCATCGAGTGCGGCACCCAGGGTACCGGCGGTATCGTCACCGACTGGCGCGACAGCGTGGCCGACTGGGACCGGATGGGCTTTCCCATCGCCGAGGTGGCGCGCGACGGCAGCTTTGTCGTCGCCAAGCCGGCCGGCAGCGGCGGCCGCATCACACCGGAAACGGTGGCCGAGCAGATCGTGTACGAGATCGGCGATCCCGCCTCCTACCTGCTGCCGGACGTGACCTGCGATTTCCGCCATCTTTCGCTGCGCCAGGCGGGGGCCGACCGCGTCGAGGTGAGCGGCGCGCGCGGCCGCGCGCCGACCGCCAGCTACAAGGTCTCGGTGACCTACCAGGACGGCTTCCGCGCCACCGGCACGATGATGATCGGCGGGGTGGAGGCGGTGGCCAAGGCGCGGGCCGTGGCCGAGGCGATCCTGCGCCGCACCCGCCGTCTGTTTACCGACCGCGGCCTGCCCGACTACCTGCGCACCGACGTCGAGGTGCTCGGCGCCGAGGCCAACTGGGGCGAGTCGGCGCGGGCACGCGGCACCCGCGAGGTGATCCTCAAGCTGGCGGTGCATCACCCGGACAAGGCGGCGCTGGAGATCTTCTCCCGCGAGTTCCTGCCGTCGGCGACCTCGATGGCGCAGGGCATCACCGGCTTCGCTGGCGGGCGGCCTTCGGTCACTCCGCTGGTGCGCCTGTTCTCCTGCCTAGTCCCCAAGTCCAGCGTCGCGGTGGCGGTCGAGGTGGACGGCGTCGCGCTGCCGTTCCGCGCGCCCGAGGCCGGGGTGCAAACCGCCGCGGTGGCGGAGGAAACGGCCGCTTCCGCGCCGACGGCCGGCGAGGGCGGGCCGCGGGCGGGTGGGCGCACGGTGCCGCTGATCGCGTTGGCCTACGGCCGCAGCGGCGACAAGGGTGACACCGCCAACATCGGCGTGCTCGCGCGTCGGCCGGAGTTCGTGCCGGTGCTGCGCGAGCAGCTCACCGCCAAGGCGGTGGGGCGCTACTTCGCGCATTTCGTGCGCGGCAGGGTGGAGCGTTTCGAGGTGCCCGGACTGCACGGCTTCAATTTCCTGCTGCACGAGGCGCTGGGTGGTGGCGGCATGGCCTCGCTGCGCTACGACCCGCAGGGCAAGATGATGGCCCAGATCCTGATGGACTTTCCGCTGCAGGTGCCGGCGGAGTGGTCCGAACGCGGCCTGCTGAAGACGTGAACCGCGCCGGCGCCAGGAAGATCGTGCGCCTGGGGCGCGAGCAGCGCGTCGCCGACATTCTCGGCGCGGCGCGCGAAGTGTTCTGCGAGAAGGGCTACGAGGCGGCCGGCGTGGCCGAGATCGCGGCGCGCCTGGGCATCGTCGAGGGCACCATCTACAAGTATTTCGATACCAAGCGCGACCTGCTGCTGAAGGTGCTCGAGCACTGGTACGAGGAGATGTTCGGCGATTACGAACGCGACCTCGCCGGCGTGGCGGGTGCGCGCCCGCGCCTGCGCCTGCTGGTCTGGCGCCACCTGCGCACCACCCGCGACTACCCGCTGCTGTGCCGCCTGATGTTCCGCGAGGTGCGCGGCGAGCAGGACTACCGCGGCTCCGACCTGCACGCCAAGAACCGGCGCTACACCCAGTACTTGGTGCAGGTGATCGAGGAGGGGGTGGCCGCGGGCGAGTTCCGCGGCGACATCCCGCCGGTGCTGCTGCGCGACCTGGTCTACGGCGGCATCGAGCACCACACCTGGAACTACATCTGCGGTCGCGGCGGGCTCGACATCGACCGCATCGCCGACCAGATCACCGCGGTGGTCTGCGAGGGCATCACGCTGCAGCCGATGGCGGGCCAGATCGGCCGCGAGGCGCAGCGGCTGTCGAGGATCGTCGACCGCATGGAGCGCAACCTGTCGCGCCAGGCGAGACCAACCAAGTGAAACCCTGCATGAAGAGCGAATCATGAAAGCCATCCCCGATCCGGCGGTACTCGAGGAAACCCGCGGCCGCGCCAGCAACTGGCCGTTCCGCTCGGTGCTGATCGCCAACCGCGGCGAGATCGCGGTGCGCATCCTGCGCACGGTGAAAGCGCTGGGCCTGGAGGGCGTGGTGGTGTACCACGCCGCCGACCGCAAGGCGCCGGCCGTGCAACTGGCCGACCGCGCCATCGAGATCACCGGCGCCACCCCGGTGGCGGCCTACCTGGACGCGCAGCAGATCCTCGCCGCCGCCAAAAGCAGTGGCGCCGGGGCGATCCATCCCGGCTACGGCTTCCTGTCCGAGAACGCCGGCTTCGCCCGCGCCGTGGCCGAGGCCGGCCTGGTGTTCGTCGGTCCGCTGCCGGAGCAGATCGAGCTGATGGGCGACAAGGTGCGCGCGCGCGCCTTCGTCGCCAAGGGCGGGTTCCCGGTGGCCCCCTCCGCCATCGAGGACGACGACCCGGCCACCTTCGTCGAGCGGGCGCTTAAGGTGCCGTTCCCGCTGCTGATCAAGCCGGCGGCGGGCGGCGGCGGCAAGGGCATGCGCATCGTGCGCGAGGCCGGCCAGCTCAAGGCCGAGATCGAGCGCGCGCGCAGCGAAGGCCAGCGCTACTTCGGCGACGGCCGTCTCTACGTCGAGCGCTACGTCGAGAACCCGCGCCACATCGAGGTGCAGGTGCTCGGTGACGCCCACGGCAACGTGGTGCACCTGTTCGAGCGCGAGTGTTCGGTGCAGCGCCGCTTCCAGAAGATCGTGGAGGAGACGCCGTCGCCGGCGCTGGATGCCTCGCTGCGCACGCGCATCTGCGAGACCGCCGCCGGCATCGCCCGCAAGGCCGGCTACCGCAACGCCGGTACAGTGGAGTTCATCTTCGGCGCGGGCGGCGCCCCCGGAGCCCAGTCGGGCGCCGGCAATGCAGAGTTCTACTTCCTCGAGATGAACACGCGCCTGCAGGTGGAGCACCCGGTGACCGAGATGATCACCGGCAAGGACCTGGTGCTGGAGCAGCTCCGCGTCGCCGCCGGCGAAAAGCTCGGCTACAGCCAGGAACAGGTGACGTCCGAGGGGCACGCCATCGAGTTCCGCGTCTACGCTGAGGACCCGGCGCGCGGCTATACGCCCACCACCGGCCCGGTGCTGGCACTGCGCCAGCCGGTAGGCGAGGGCGTGCGCGTCGACAGCGGCATCGTCGAGGGCCAGGACGTCACCGCCGCCTTCGACCCGATGTTGGCCAAGCTGATCGTGTGGGGCCGCGACCGCACCGAGGCAATCGACCGCTCCGACCGCGCCCTGACCGGCTATGCGCTGCTCGGCTGCGTCACCAACACCGCCTTCCTGCGCCGGTTGCTTAGGCACCCCGCCTTCGTCGAAGGCCAGGTTCACACCGGCTTCCTCGACGCCCATCCCGAGATAGCCGCCACGCCGGCACTCGATTCCGCCACCCTGCACAAGCTGCTCGCCGCCGCCGCCCTGTCGACCCGGCCGATGCGCGACGTGGCCGATTCGGTGCCGGACCTGCACGCCGCCATCGGCGGCTGGAGCAACTGACATGCATCATGCGTTCAAGCTGGGCGAGGCCGAGTACAACCTGGAACTGTCGCGCGGCGCCGGCGGCTATCGCCTCCACGTCACCGACGGCAGCGTGCCGGTGAACCTGCGCGCCGAGGACGACGGCCACGCCATCCTCACCGTCGACGGCCGCAGCGAGCGCGTGCTGATCGCCGTCCGCGGCGACGACGTGTTCGTCCACCTCGGCGGCACCGCCTACCAGCTCCGCTACGAGCACCCTCTGCAACGCCTGGCCGCGCAGTCCCACGGCGCCGCCGAGGACCAGATCCGCGCGCCGATGCCGGGCAGCCTGGTGGCTGTGCATGTCAAGGTCGGCCAGGCCGTCGCCCGCGGCGAGACCCTGCTGGTGATGGAAAGCATGAAGATGGAGACCACCATCGCCGCGCCGCGCGACGGCGTGGTGGAGGCAGTGCACTTCGAAAAGGGGCAGACCTTCGATCGGGATGCGCTGCTGCTCAGCCTGGCGCAGCAGGCCTGACCGTGTGCGCAGCACACCCTACCTCAATGATTCACTGACAGGATTCACCCCATGAAGCGTATTGAATCCCGGCTCAACACCGCCTCGGCCGAGTTCCAGGCCAACGCCGCCCATAACCGCAAGATCGCGGAGGCCTTCAAGGCGAAGCAGCACGCGGTGCGCCACACGCGCCCGGAGCGCGACATCCAGCGCCTGCAGGCGCAGAACAAGATGTTCGTGCGCGACCGCCTGAAGCAGCTGCTCGACCCCGGCACGCCGTTCCTGGAATTCTCCTCGCTGGCTGCCAACGAGACCTACGACGGCGACGTGCCCGGCGCCGGCGTGGTCACCGGCATCGGCATCGTCTCCGGGCGCGAGGTGCTGATCAATGCCGGCGACGCCTCGGTCAAGGGCGGCGCCTGGTACCCGCTGTCGGTCAAGAAGACGGTGCGCGCGCTCGACATCGCCATCGAGAATCGCCTGCCGGTGGTGCACCTGTGCGACTCCGCCGGCGGCTTCCTGCCGCTGCAGGCGGAGCTGTTCGCCGACAAGTACTACGCCGGCCGCATCTTCCGCAACCAGTGCATCCTGTCAAAGATGGGGGTGCAGCAGGTGGCGATCGTGCTGGGCCACTGCACCGCCGGCGGCGCCTACGTGCCGGGCCTGTCCGACTACAACGTGATCGTGCGCGGCACCGGCGCCATCTTCCTGGCCGGGCCACCGCTGGTGAAGGCCGCCACCGGCGAGGATGTGACGGTGGACGAGCTGGGCGGCTGCGACATGCACACCAGCATCTCGGGCACCGCCGACTATCCGGCGTCGTCCGAGGAAGAGGCCATCGCCATCGCCCGCGACATCGTCGGCCAGTTCAAGCGGCCGGACAAGACGCGCATCGAGTGGCAGCCGCCGGAGGCGCCATACTACGACCCGGCCGAGCTGTACGGCGTGCTGCCGCGCGACATCAAGGCGCAGTTCGACATGCGCGAGGCGATGGCGCGCCTGGTCGACGGGTCGCGCTTCCACGAGTACCAGCCGAACTACGGCAAGACCCTGATCTGTGGCTACGCCCACCTGTGGGGCTACAAGATCGGCATCCTCGCCAACAACGGCGTGTTGTTCAACGACAGTGCCCTGAAGGGCACTCATTTTATTGAACTCTGCAATCAGAACCGCACGCCCATCCTGTTTTTGCAGAACATCACCGGCTTCATGGTCGGCAAGGAATACGAGCAGCGCGGCATCACCAAGGACGGCGCCAAGATGATCATGGCGGTGTCCTGCTCGGAGGTGCCGAAATTCACCGTGATGTGTCACGGCTCCTTCGGCGCCGGCAACTACGGCATGAGCGGCCGTGCCTTCGACTCGCGCTTCCTGTTCTCCTGGCCGCAGTCGCAGATCTCGGTGATGGGCGCCGAGCAGGCCGCCAATACCCTGGCCGACGTCAAGATCCGCCAGCTCGCGCGCCATGGCAAGCAGCTCACGGCGGAGGAGATCGCGGCGATCCGCGAGCCGGTAGTGGCGGAATTCAAGCGCAAGTCCAGCGCCTATTACTCCACCTCGGAGATCTGGGACGACGGCATCCTCGACCCGGTGGATACCCGCAACGCGCTGGGAATCGCCCTCTCGGCATCGCTCAACACGCCGATCGGCGATCCGCGTTACGGCATCTTCCGCATGTAGCCGGGTTTCCCGCCGACCGTCGCGGCCGGCATTGCCGCGCTCAGCGGTTCACGCCGTCGTCTTCCGCCGTCCCCTCCATTCGCTGGGCGTCATCCCCGTCCACAGGCGGAAGGCGTGGGTGAAGTTGGACGGCTCCGCAAATCCCATGCGGAGCCCGATGTCCTCGACGCTCATCTGCGACAGGTCGAGCAGCTGCGTCGAGTCCCTGATCCGGGTCTCGTTCAACAGCGCCTGGAAGCTGGTTCCGGCCTGCTGCAGCTTTCTCCTGAGGGTCCGCGTCGACATCAGCAGGCGGGCGCCCAGCGCCTCCTGGCTGGGATAGCCATCGGGACCGCAGGCCAGGTGTTTCAGCACCAGGCTGCGGATGTCCGAGCGTGCCTGCTGCCTGCGGGCTTCGCGAGCCCGCTCCAGCTTGTCGTTCATGACCTGGGCCATCACCGGAGTGCCGGTGTGGATGCGTCTCGACAGCTGCGCCGCCGGAAAGCAGATCTGGTTCACGCCCATGTCGAACCGGCAGATGGGCAGCCGGGATTCGTAGAGCGGGTAATACTCGGGCTCGGGATAGTTGAACCACAGCTCAACGTCGGGCCAGGCACCGCCCAGGAGGGTCTGCAGGCCGCTCCAGACGCAGGTGAGCGCCAGGTCATAGGCGTAGCGGTACAGGCGGTCCTCCACCGCCATGTCCATGCTGATGTCCAGCACGGCGTAGCCGTCCTCCTCCCATAGTCTGCCGCGGTAGACGGGGATGACGAGCTGGCTGAATTCCACCCCCAGGCGTATGGCGTCGCCCAGGGTCACCTGGCTGAGCAAGGCATAGCCCGTCATGGTGTGGGTCGTCAGGCCGATCCGCAGCCCCAGCTCATAGCCCAGCCCACCTTTGCCGCCGGACAGGTCGATGCCGCGACGCAGCAGGTTTTCGTGCTGCTCGACCGACAGCCGGCCGCCGTCGTCGTCGATCAGCGCATCGGGTATGCCGACGCCGTCGAGCATGGCGGCACGGGATCCGCCGCGTTCGGCCGCCAGTTGCAAGACCAGCCGCGCGAACTGGACCGGAACGACCGGCGTGCTGCGATCGCTAGGGGGCAACGGTTGAGCCATGGACTACGAAACTCCGACGAGCTGACCCATAATCACAACCAGGCTGGCCTGAGTCAATCTCGTCCCGGCGCGCGCGCGCCGATAGGATGCGGCAAGCTCCCCGCGCGGCCGGACTTCCGGATCGTGGCCGGTGGGCCCAGGGGGCTAGCCGGTCCGCCGTATCGCAGGACGGGCTCGACAAACGGGATTCGCAGATATAACGGTTCGCCACGGACGGGTCGAAGGAGGGGCTTGGTGCGTAGGTGGCCGCTGCTGTGCGTGTTGGCGATGGGGTTGTCCGGCGGCAAGGCGCTGGCCCTCAGCTACGACCTGGAAGACGGTGCGACGCTGGTGATGAAGAACCGCTTCAGCACCGGCGTGCAGATGCGCCTGGAGCCGATCGACAACAATCTCACCTACAGGCTCAACGTGCCGGGGCAGCAGAACCTGTGCGCGCCGGACGACTGCCTGTCCCTCACCGGCGATCCGCGTCCCAACCAGCGCCTGGTCAACGCCAAGGGCGCCTACGTCGACCTCTACGGCCAGGGCGACCTCAACTACAAGCAGTACGACATCACCGCCGCCACCAACCTGTTCGACTCGGACTGGACGTTGACCTGGAACAACTGGCTGCTGCGCGCCCGCGGCATTGGCTACTACGACCCGGTCAACGCCGATTTCGAGGATACCCACACCAACACCATCTACCAGCCGCCCAAGACTCCGCGCAGCAAGACCAATAATAATCTCTACGCGCGCGGCGCCGAGCTGCTCGACGCCTATGCCCAGTACAGTTTCGAGGTGTACGGCCGCAACGGCAACATCACCGCCGGCGAACAGACCGTGCACTGGGGCGAAAGCACCCTGGTCGCTTTCAACAGCATCAACGAGATCAACCCGCCCAATGCCGCCGTGCTGCATATGCCCGGCAGCGAGGTGGGCGAGGTGTTCCAGCCGGTGCCGATGGTGGACCTGAGCTTCGATCCAGTCGAGCACCTGACCATGGAAGGCTTCTACCAGTTCGGTTTCAAGCCCGACATCGCCGATGCGGTGGGCAGCTTCTACTCGGTCAACAACCTGACTTCCGGCTACGCCAACTACGTCAACCTCAGCTTCGGCCAGTGGTCGGAAGACCCCAACCGCCAGTACAAGGTGAACCCGGGCCTGAGCAACGGCGTCCTGAGCGCGCTGTCCGGCTCCACCCGCACCCTCAGGATCGGTCCGACACTGATGCCGCCGGATGGGGGACAGTACGGCGTGCGCCTGAGCTACCTGGCGGACTGGCTCAACGACGGCACCGAGCTCGGCGCCTATTTCATGAACTACCACAGCCGGGCGCCCTATATCAGCCTGTACGCCGCCAACCAGTCCTGCGCACGCAACGTCAGCGGCACCGGCTTGGCTGTCCTGACCAGGGTCTTGAGCGACTGCAAGGGCGGCGACGGCACCCTGCGGCAGCAGCCGCTGCAGGACCTGGCCAACCTGGTACAGGCGCCCAATGTCGCCGCCCTGGGCCAGGTGCTGGACAACAACCCGCTGGTGCGCGGCCTGGCCGACGGCATCATCAACATCCTGGCCGGCTCGCCCGGCCCCGGCCTGGAGGTCATGCCGGCCGACACGGTGCTGCCGGCGATCGACTATCCGGCCAACATCCAGATGTATGGCTTGAGCTTCAATACCACGGTGCTGGGCTGGTCCGTGTCGGGCGAGTACTCATACCGTCCGAACTTCCCGGTGCAGGTGAACCTCACCGACCTGTTCTTCGCCGCCGCCCAGCCCGCCTTCCCGCTCAACGGATTCAAGTTCACCTTGCCCACCTTCCAGCCGCCGCTGGGCACGGTCACTTACGCCGTCCCCCCCTCGCACGTCGTGTTGCCGGACTACCTGGAGGGCAACCGCCACATGCAGGTCCAGCCCAACCAGTACGTGCGCGGCTACGACCGCATGCAGGTGGGCCAGTTCGACCTCACGGCGTTGCGCGCCATCTCCAAGGACAACAACTTCGTCGGCGCCGACCAGGTGATCCTGATCGGGGAGTTCGGCTTCTGCCAGGTGTTCAACCTGCCCTCGCTGAGCCAGGAGCAGTACGGCGACATCAACATCGGCGCTCACCGCAGCCCCGGCGAGGACGGCACCGGCCAGCCGGGCGGGCTGCCGCCGGGGGTGGACGGCTTCACCCTCAACCCCACCTACAACGGCAGCGGCTATGTCACTCCGTTCTCCTGGGGCCTGCGCACCGGCGTGCGCATGGAATACAACGACCTGATCTTCGGCTGGAACTTCAAGCCGCAGATCATCCTGTCGCACGACTTCCAGGGCATCGACCCGCTGCAGTTCGCCAATTTCATCGCCGGCCGCACCTCGCTGTGGGCGGCGACGCAGATCAACATCAACCAGCAGCTCAGCGGGCAGGTCGAGTACAACGCCTACACCGGCGGCCGCAACAGCAACCTGTTGCGCGACCGCGACAACATCTCGTTCAGCCTGGCTTACTCCTTCTGAGCCGCGCAGCTGCGCCGGTGTCGGCGGAGGGCCGCCCCGACATCTTCACCTGCGATGGCTGCCACTGGCGCCTCCCCCGGCGCGCTGGAGGGCCGGCCCCCTCCGGGATTCCGCACGCACCTGACCGCCGCGACCGGTTCACGGCCTGCCGCCGGCCGCGGCCGGTCCCCGGGATTCGCTATGCTGCCTGCGCGTGCCGACAGCGGGCCGGCTTGGCGACTCGCTCGAACGGACGACGTGCCGGCGCGGCCGGGCGCTAAAATCGAGCGGGGGAGGGTTCATGTCCGTTACGTACAAGCAGGTATCGATCAGCCTGAGGTCACGCTTCTGGGTGCTCGTGATACGGCTGGTGTTGAAGCCGATGATGCGTATGCTCGCGCTGCGGTCGGTGCGGAGCCTCGTGCGCGAGCATGTACGCCTGGCCGCGCAGCCGCCGCGTCCCGGCGGCCTGCCTTGCGAATACCGCATCATCGGCCGCGTGCCGGGGCCGGTGCTGGGAGACCTGGGCAACCCGGATCAGGTCGCGCTGCTGTACCTGCACGGCGGCGGCTTCGTGATCCCGGCGGTGCCTTCCGTGCACCTGCCGTGGATGGCGCAGCTGTGCCGCGCACTCGGCGCGGTCGGCTTCATGCCGGACTACCGGTTGGCGCCGTTCCACCGCTACCCGGCGGCGCTGGACGACTGCGAGCGCGCCTACCGCGGCTTGCTCGAGCTGGGCTTCGCCGCGCATCGTATCGTGGTGGCGGGTGAGTCGGCCGGCGGCAACCTCACCCTCGGCCTGCTGCAGCGCATCCGGCGCAGCGGGCTGCCGATGCCGGCCTGCGCCGTGCCGATATCGCCGGTGACGGAAATGGCGCGGGTGCACGCGCCGCCGGCGCGCGTGACCAATATCCGCCGCGACGCGATGCTGCCGCTGCATTCCTTCGGCCGCATGCTGCAGCTCTATGCCGACGGGCTCGACGGCTCGGACCCGGAGCTATCGCCGCTGTACGCCGACTACCGCGGCCTGCCGCCGCTGTACTTCGTGGTGGGCGAGACCGAGATCCTGCTGGACGATTCGCTGCTGGCGGCGCGGCAGGCGCTCGCCGCCGGCGTCGACGCGCGGGTGGATGTATGGCCGGTACTGCCGCACGCCTTTCCGCTCTTCAGGTTCATGTTCCCGGAGGTGCGGCAGGCGCGCGAGGATATCGTCGCCTTCATGCGCGAGCAGCTGGCGCGCGCCGAACCCCGTCCCGCCCCCGTGCCGGCGGCGGTGGCGGCTCTTGCCTAGGAGGAATTTCGATGAGCAGCACATCCCGTTACGCCGACTCCCACCGCCGCTCGCTGCAGGATCCCGCCGGGTTCTGGGCCGAGGTCGCCGAGGCCATCCACTGGGACCGGCGCTGGGACGAGGTGCTGGACGACAGCGCGGCGCCGATGTACCGCTGGTTCGCCGGCGGCCGCCTCAACACCTGCTACAACGCGCTCGACCGCCACGTCGAAGGCGGCCGCGCCGACCAGCCGGCCCTGATCTACGACAGCCCGCTCACCGGCACGGTGGCGAGCTTCAGCTATCGTGAGCTGCGCGACCGCGTCGCCCTGCTCGCCGGCGCGCTGCAGCAGCAGGGCGTCAAGGCCGGTGACCGCGTGGTGATCTACATGCCGATGGTGCCCGAGGCGGTCATGGCCATGCTGGCCTGCGCCCGCATCGGCGCGGTGCACTCGGTGGTGTTCGGCGGCTTCGCCGCGCCGGAGCTGGCCAAGCGCATCGACGACGCCGCGCCGGTGCTGGTGGTATCCGCCTCCTGCGGCATCGAGCCGGGCCGCGTGATCGCCTACAAGCCCCTGCTCGATCATGCTCTGGAGCTGGCCGCGCACAAGGTGAAGCGCTGCATCGTGCTGCAGCGGCCGCAGTGCCTGGCCACACTGGTGGCCGGGCGAGACGTGGAGTGGAACGCCGCGCTGGCGGGCGTCAAGCCGGCCCCCTGCGTATCCGTCGCCGCCACCGATCCGCTTTACATCCTGTATACCTCCGGCACCACCGGCAAGCCGAAGGGCGTGGTACGCGACAACGGCGGCCACGCCGTGGCCTTGTATTACTCGATGCAGGCGGTGTTCGACGCCAGGCCGGGCGAAGTGTACTGGGCGGCTTCCGACGTGGGCTGGGTGGTGGGCCATTCCTATATCGTCTACGGCCCGCTGCTACGGGGCTGCACCACCATCCTGTACGAAGGCAAGCCGGTCGGCACGCCGGACGCCGGCGCGTTCTGGCGCGTCATCGCCCAGCACGGCGTGAGCACCTTCTTCACCGCGCCCACCGCGTTCCGCGCCATCAAGAAGGAGGATCCGCGCGGCGAGCTGATCGGCGGCTACGATCTGTCCCGCTTCCGCGCCCTCTACCTGGCCGGCGAGCGCTGCGACCCGGACACCATCCATTGGGCGCAGGACAAGCTCAAGGTGCCGGTGGTGGACCACTGGTGGCAGACCGAGACAGGCTGGCCGGTGGCGGCGAACTGCCGCGGTATCCAGGAGCTGCCGGTGAAGCCCGGCTCGGCCAGTGTGCCGGTGCCCGGGTACGACGTGCAGGTGCTGGACAACGACGGTCATCCGGTGCCGGCCGACACCATCGGCAACATCGTGATCAAGCTGCCGCTGCCGCCGGGCACGCTGGCGACCATGTGGCACAACGAGGCCGGCTACCGCGAGCACTATCTGACGCGCTACCCGGGTTACTACCTCAGCGGCGACGCCGGCTATCTCGACGGCGACGGCTACGTCTGGATCATGTCGCGCATCGACGACATCATCAACGTCGCCGGCCACCGCCTGTCCACCGGCGCCATGGAGGAAGTGCTGGCGGCTCATCCCGACGTGGCGGAGTGTGCGGTGATCGGGGTGGCCGATCAGCTCAAGGGCCAGCTCCCGCTGGGACTGGTGGTGCTGAAGGCGGGCGTGCAGCGCCCGCACGAGGATATCGTGCAGGAGCTGGTGGGGCGGGTACGCGAGCAGATCGGCGCGGTGGCCTGCTTCAAGCAGGCGGTGGTGGTGCAGCGCCTGCCCAAGACGCGCTCCGGCAAGGTGCTGCGCTCGACCATGCGCTCCATCGCCGACAGCCAGCCGTACAACGCGCCCGCCACCATCGACGATCCCAAGGCCCTGGACGAGATCGGCAGCGCGCTCAAAGGGCTCGGCTACGCCTTAGGGAACCTCTGAACAACTCCATGCCCTCCCGCGGCTTGCCATTTTGTGTGGGGCAAGGCGCGAGGAGCGTGGTGTGCTGACCCAAATAGGGGCTTGTCGCACCCGTTCCCCGGCGCGACTGTGACGCGGGTCGCGGAATCGCCGCGGCCACCTTACCGATACTCACAGCCAGCGGCACATCCGGGCGGTGGCCGCTCTCGCACCGATCGAGGGAGAACAGCATGCGGGCCCCGCTACAGCAGCAGAGCCAGTCGCGCCAGGCGCCGGCCTCGGCGCGGACCGGCGCGACGGCGCCGCGGCGGGAGCCCGGCGAGCGGGCGGCGCTGCAGCCGCATGCGACATTCGAGGACGCGGCGCAGCGTGAGCGCGCCAACCCGCCGGAGGTCCCGCCCGCGGCAACGGGCTTCCGCTTCGACTTCAGCCGCATCCCGGCCACCTCCAGGCCGTCCGGCCAGATCCTGCCGCACCTCGACGCGATCCAGCGTTCCTTCGGTCGTCACGATGTGTCCGCGGTGCGCGCCCACCTGGACGGCGGGCCCGCGGCCAGGGCCCGCGCGCTAGGCGCCGACGCTTATACCAGCGGTGCGGAGGTGACGTTTTCCGGCGCGCCGAGCCTGCACACCGCGGCGCACGAGGCGGCGCATGTGGTGCAGCAACGCGCGGGTGTGGACCTGCCGGGCGGCACCGGGCGGGAAGGCGACGCCTACGAGCGCCATGCCGATGCCGTGGCCGACCGGGTGCTGCGCGGCCAATCGAGCGAGGCCCTGCTCGACACCTGTCCGGGCGCGGGCGGGGCACTGTATACGGCGGGCGCGCAGGCGCCGGTGCAGATGCGGCGCATTCCGCCCAATGTGCGGGCGCTGCTGGTGAAAACCGGCGGTGGCCAGAACGTTAACTTCGCCGCTGACGAGGAGGGCGCGCAGCGCTTGATCGACCGTGCCATGGCCGACCTCACCCCGGCCGAAAAGGCCAACGTGGACACCGCCCGCCTCAACGGTCTCAGCGAGGCCGACTTCCAGAAGCTGCCGAAGGAGGAACAGCTCAGCCGCCATGCCGAGGCGATCATCGCGCAGTTCCCGGACAAGACCCTGGGCGATCCCAAGCTGATCGATACCGGACCGCGTCCGGCCACCGCCGATGCCGCCAACGTCACCAAGGTGGTCAACAACACGGACGTGGTCTTCGCCGACATCGCCAGCGGTGCGCGCGACATCTGGCTCAAGGACGTGTTCGGCGCCGCCAACGTCGCCGCGGCAAAGGCGAAATACGCCAAGGGCCGCACCTTGATGAACAATCTGCACGGCTCCGGCGGCATCGTCACCGACCGCTCCGGCTACTCCGAGGAGGTGTCTCAGGGCGGCCTCACCGATCCGCCCGGCACCGCCAGCCAGAAGATCCGGGTCGAGAAGAGCGTCATCGACAGCCCCGACGACCACGATTCGATCGTCACCTTGCTGCACGAGAGCATGCACGCCGGCAACGCCGACGTGTCGGACGACATCTACGTCGGCGCCACCGGCTTCACCAGCCAGACCGACGTGCAGAAGCTGAAGAACTCGGCGCACTTCGAGGTGGTCCCCTGGCGTATCCTCGACCCGGCCAAGCCGGGCGCCTACGCCAACCTGCCGCTGACGGCGCCGCCGACGTTTCAGGCTTTCATCCCGGCGGGGGCGACGGTCGGCGGCGTGACGGCGCCGACGCGCACCAAGGCGCAGGAGGGGGCTATCGCCGCCTACGACCTGTTCCGCTCGGCCTGGACCACCGGGCTCAACCTGCACCCGTTCTACGTGCAGCTGTTCAAGAAGCCGACCGACTGGACCGTGCCGCAGCCCCAGTTCGGTAACGCCACCTTCGACAAGGCGATCCCCTATTGGTCCAAGGTTGAGAAGCTCACGGTCCACAAAAAGAGCACCATCGACCCGGCCTCCGCCGAGGAGGCCAAGCACCCGGTGTCGCAGATCGACGTGGCCCTGTCCGAGGGCGTCACCCGCAAGCTCGCCGCCGGCATGGATGTGCTCGACCCGCTCCACACCACGGCCGACATCACCAACTTCGAGAACGCCAACGCCACACCGATGGAGTTGACCGCGGCTTTCCCCGGCGGCGTGCACAACAATGCCAATACCGAGCGCGATTTCCTGCTCAAGCTGGCGGTGCGCCAGTCCACTGTGGCGCCAATCACAGGCACGCCGGCCCGCGACCTGCGGGTGGTGAGGGAACTCGGCAACGTAAACTGGGGCGACGTGCTCAAGCCCAAGAATCCCGCCAGCTTCGCCGACTGAAATGCCGCCTTCGCTCCACTGCCTGTGCAGCGACAACCGGGTCGGCTGCCCGGCCTGCGCGGCGCTGGCGCGCGAACAATGGCGGGCCTGGCGGGCACGGTCTCCCGCCGCGGCGGCGGGACCGCTGCTGGAGCAGGCCATCGCCCAGGGACAGGCGGAGGCGGTGCTGGGCGCGCTGCAGAGCGGCGAGGTCGACATCAACCTGCCCTGTGAGGCGCACCGTCACGGCAGCGTATCTCCGCTGGCCAGTGCCTTGCGCGCAGGCAACGCCCGCCTGGTCGCGCTGATCGCGGGTCAGCCGGGCTTCGACCTGCAGCGCAGCCTGCCGGCTTGCGAACGCTGGATCTGGGTGCGCACTGCGCCGCTGGCGGTGCTGCGGCAGTTCCTGGACATTCCCGGCGGCGAGCTCAACCAGCCCGACGGCAACGGCCGCACGCTGTTGCACGAAGCGGCCGGCGACCCCGCCGCCCTGGACCGGCTGCGGGAACTGTTGTCGCGTTCGGGGATAGCCGTCGATGCGCGGCAGGAGGACGGTACCACGCCGCTCTACCGTGCCGCCCTGGCCGGCAACTGTGCCGCGGTGGCGCTGCTGCTGGCGGTGGGCGCCGACGTCAACAACCGCAACACCGACAATCTCTGGACCTCCCTGATCTGCGCCGCGGCCGGCGATCGCCTGGAGATCGCCGGGCAGCTCCTGCACTGCGCCGGGGTGGAGGTCAACGCCGCCGACGACAAGCAGGAGACGGCCCTGCACGTCGCCGCCGGGCGCGGTCATGGCGGCATCGTCGAGCTGCTGCTGCGGCATCCGGCGATCTGGCTCGATCCGCGCAATCACCTGGGCTGGACACCGCTGGCCAAGGCCGCTTTCGCCGGCCACGCCCAAGTGGTGCGCCAGCTGCTGGCGCGGCGCGAGCTGCAACCCAGCCTGGTGGACCGGCGGCGGCAGACGCCGCTGTTCCATGCAGTCTCCGCCGGCAAGCTGGACGTGGTGCGGTTGCTGCTCGACGACTCCCGCGTGCGTGTATCCATCAGCAATCGTCCCGATCACCTGAGTGCTCGCGACATGGCCTCGGCCCTGGGATATGCCGAAATCGCCGAGTTGCTGGACCGCCGCGGCTCAGACGCCGACGAGCTCTGCCCCGGCGACGACTGGGCGGAGTCCGGTACGGCGCCGGTATAATGGCGCCGCCGTCCTGATCCGCCCGATCCATCTGTCTCCCCCGGCACGGCCGGCTCAGGCACCCCTACCACAAACGGTTGAGGCTGCGCGGTTGCGCCCTGGCACACTGGTGCCCGGAGTGCCCGCCTGCGGGCGCGGCTATACGGAACAGCACCACGGAACGATATGAGCGACAACCCAGCGGCAGACCACACCATCCTGATCGTCGGAGCCGGCCAGGCCGGCGCCGAGACCGCGCTCGAGCTGCGCAAGCACGGCTATGCCGGCCGCATCCGGCTGGTGGGCGAGGAGCGGCAGGTGCCGTACCGCCGCCCGCCGTTGTCGAAAGCCTTTCTCAGCGGTGCGGCGACCGAGGAGAGCCTGTACATCCTGCCGCCGGCCAGCCTGGAGAAACAGCAGATCGAGTTCACCGGCGCGGCCCGCGCCGAGCGCATCGACCGCGCCGCGAAGAAGCTGTTGCTGGCCGACGGCCGCAGCCTGGCCTACGACAAGCTGGTGCTGGCCACCGGCGGCCGCGCCCGCATGCTGAGCCTGCCGGGCGCGGACAAGCCCAATGTGTTCGCCGTGCGCACCATCGCCGACGTGCAGGCGTTGCGCCCGCACTGCCAGCCCGGCAAGCGGGCGGTGATCGTCGGTGGCGGCTTCATCGGCCTGGAAGTGGCCGCTGTGCTGGGCAAGCTGGGACTGCACGTCACGGTGCTGGAGGGCCTGCCGCGGGTGCTGGCGCGGGTCACGGTGCCGGAAGTATCGGCCTTCTTCGAGCGCGTGCACCGCGAGGCCGGCGTGGACCTGCGCACCGAAGTCAGGATCGAGGCGTTCGAGGGCGGCGACGCGGTGAATGCCGTGGTGCTGGGCGACGGCAGCCGCATCGCGGCGGACCTGGTCATCGCCGGCATCGGCCAGCTGCCGAACACCGAGCTGGCGCAGCAGGCCGGCCTCGCCGTCGACAACGGCATCGTGGTGGACGCTTACGCGCGCACCGGGGACGCGGACATCCTCGCGGTGGGCGACTGCGCCAACCATCCCAACGATTTCTACGGCCGGCGCCTGCGCCTGGAATCGGTGCAGAACGCGATGGAGCACGGCCGCACGGCCGCTGCCACCCTGCTCGGCAAGCTGCAGCCCTACAACGTGGTGCCCTGGTTCTGGTCGGACCAGTACGACCTCAAGCTGCAGATGGTCGGCCTGTCGGCCGGCTTCGACCGCATGGTGGTGCGCGGCGATCTCAAGGGCCGCGCCTTCGCCGCCTTCTATCTCAAGGACGGACACATGCTCGCCGTCGACGCGGTGAGCCGGCCGCAGGACTTCGCCTTCGCCAAGAAGCTGGTGGCCCTGCGCGTCGCTGTGGACGCGCAGCAGCTCGCCGACGAGGCGGTGCCGCTGAAGAGCTTCCTGCCCGCCGCCTGAGACTACGCATGGCGACGATCACCTTCATCGAGCGCAACGGCGCCCGCCGCACGGTGGAAGTGCAGGCCGGCCAGTCGGTCATGGACGTCGCCAGGGCCAACCTGGTCCCCGGCATCGTCGGCGAATGCGGCGGTTCCTGTTCCTGCGCCACCTGCCATGTTTACGTGGACGAAACCTGGTATGGACGCCTGCCGCCTCCCGGAGAGATGGAACTGGGCATGCTGGAAGGCGCGATGGAGCCGGGGCCGCTCAGCCGCCTGTCGTGCCAGATCAAGATCGGGCCGGAACTGGACGGGCTGCTGCTGCATATCCCGCCCGGCTGATACCGCCTAGGAGGGCTGGCGCTTTCTCGCTTTCTGCCTGGGTTCCGTTTTCGCCGCGCTCTCGGTTTTCGCGGCATTCCTGGTGGGCTCGGCGGTGCGCAACCCGTAGGCCCGCTCCAGTTCTTCCAGCGCTTCGCCGGCGTAGACCGCCAGACGCTGCAGTCGCGGCACGGTGTTGCGGCAGCCGGTGAAGCCGAGGCTGAGCTTGTCGGCATAGCCGACGATGGAGGCGTTGAGGGCGTAGCCGTCGAACAGCACCGAGATCGGGAAGATCGCTTCCAGCTCGGCGCCGCGGAAATAGAGCTTCTCGCGCGAACCCACCACGTTGGAGATGACCACGTTGAAGAACGGTGGCAGCTTGGCCAGCTGCCCGGTCATCTGGCCGAGGATCAGCGGTGCCATGCCCAGCAGCGTGAGCTGGTCAAGCGCGCTGGGCGACATGCTCTTGAGCTGGTTCTTGGTGCGGCTGGTGACGGCGTTGATCACCTCGACACGCCGGCGCGGATCGGTCTCGTTGGTGGCCAGCGGGCAGACGAAGCCGGCGACGGCGTTGCCCGGCTTGCCGTCGGCCCGCGGCAGTCCCATCGGGAAGGAGGCGACCAGCGGTGTCTCGGGCAGCGCGTCGAGTTCCAACAGGTAGCGGCGCATAGCGCCGGCGCAGACCGCCATCGAGAGGTCGTTGATGGTGGCGCCGCTGGTGGCGCTGAGCTCTTTGAAGCGCGACAGCTCGAACAGCTGCGTGGCCAGCCGGCGCTGCGGGCTGACCGCGGAGTTGAACAGGGTGCGCGGCGTGTGCAGGGCCGACAGCAGGCCGCCTTCCGGGTTGTCCTTCGGCACGCTCATCCGGCGCAGCGCCTGGATCAGCTCGGAAGTCGAGCGCAGCTGTCCGCCGGCCAGCTCCAGGGTGCGGCGGAACACGTCCGAATGCGGCTTGTCGTGTTCGACCTCCAGCTGCGTCGCCGGCGGCAGAGCCCAGGGTCCCGCAACATTTGTATGGTTCGGGTCCTCGGACAGCCATTTCTTGATGAAGCGCAGCGCCCCCATGCCGTCCATGGAGGCGTGGTGCGTCTTCAGGTAGATCCCGAAGCGGCGGTTGGCCATACCCTCGATCAGATGGCATTCCCACAGCGGGCGGGTCAGATCCATCGGATGCGAGTGCAGGCGCTCCACCAGCACGCCCAGTTCGCGTTCGCCGCCCGGATAGGGCAGGGCGGAGTGGCGCAGGTGGTAGTCGATGTCGATGTTGGGCACGTCCTCCCACGACGGCGTCAGGCGCCACAGCCCGCGATGGACCAGGCGTTGGCAGAACGGCGCCATGGTGACCGGCTGGCTGCGCATGAAGGCGAACAGCTGGCGCAGGTAGTCGTCGGGCGCGTTGTCGGGGAGGCGGAAGGTGAGCAGGCCGGCCACGTGCATCGGCGTGCGCTTGGATTCCATGCGCAGGAAAGCCGCGTCGATCGGGCTCAATCGCTTCATCGATAATCCTTTATGGCAACGAGCCGGCGCCAGTGCGCCGGAGCAACGTTCGGATCCGTCCGGGAGAGCGTCCCGTGGTGCGCTAACGGTGCCTCATTTTGTGGCGCCGCGCCAGCCTCATTGGGACTAGTTTTGCGACCTTCATCTCATATGGGAGGGCATGGAATTGTTCAGAGGCCCCTAGTCCTTCCGGCTTAAGATCGGCGCCCTGGCCTGGGGTATGCTCCCTGGCCTGGGATCGAGTCCCCATTATTCCGAGGAGAACGCATTGTCAGGTCAGACGCCCGGAGCGCCCGCTGCGGCCAGCGGCGCCGCCTTCGACCCCACTGAATTCCGAAAGGCGCTGGGCGCTTTCGCCACCGGCGTCACCATCATCACCACGCGCGCCGGCGACGGCACGCCGCTGGGGCTGACCGTCAACAGCTTCAACTCGGTATCGCTCAACCCGCCGCTGGTGTTGTGGAGCCTGGCCAACAGCTCCATGAACCTGCCGGCGTTCCGCGCCGCCAGCCATTGGGCGGTGCACGTGCTGTCGTCCGACCAGGAGGAACTGTCGGCACGCTTCGCGCGCCGCGGCGAAGCCAAGTTCGCCGGCCTGGAGTTCGACACCGGCATCGGCGATGTCCCCCTGCTGCGCGGCTGCACCGCCCGTTTCGAGTGCCGCACCGCCTTCCAGTACCAAGGCGGCGACCACGTCATCTTTCTGGGCGAGGTGCTGGCGTTCGACCGCAACGAGGCGCCGCCCCTGGTGTTCCACGGCGGGCGCTACGCGCATGCCACGCGTCGCGACCCGCTCGGCCTGAAGCCGCGCAGCGCCTACCTGGAAGGCAGCTTCGGCGAGGACTTCCTCGGCTATCTGCTCGGCCGCAGCCACTTCCGCATGTTCGCGCAGATCCGCCGCCACCTGGAGGAGGCGCACCTCAGCGACCAGGAGTTCTACGTGCTGTCGGCGCTGACCCTCAAGCGCGCCATGACCATCCAGGACCTGGACGCCGGCATGGCCGGCGTGCTCGACCAGAACAGCCATCGCGCCATCGAGTCGCTGGTGGAGCACGGCCTGGCGCGGGAGACCGAGCCGGACGAGGGCTGCGAAGGCCCGGCCTTCGAACTCACCGATGCCGGCCGCGACTGCGCCCTGCGGGTGATCACCGCGGCCAAGTCGGTGGAGTCGCAGGTGCTGGAGCGGCTGGGCGCCGGCGAGGCGCCGGTGCTCAAGTCCTTGCTCAACCGCTTGCTGGGGGTGATCGATCCGGAATCGTCGGCACTTTGGGGTGAGGTCACGCAACGATGACTTGACGTCATCCGGCGTTGACAGTCCCTGGAGCCTGGCGGGCGCCCCTCTCCCTCAAGTGGGCGAGGGAGCATGCGCCTTCACGGCATGTAATGCCCGCCATTCACATCCAGCGTCGCCCCGGTCACCACGCTGGCATAGTCCGACACCATGAACAGCGCCGCGCGGGCGCATTCCTCGTCGGGCGGGATGCGGCCGATCGGGATCTGCGAGGCGATCCGTTCCACCAGCTTTTCCACTGGCACGCCGGTCTCCTTGGCCTGCCAGTTCATGTAGCCCTCCACCGGCGCGCCCCACATCCAGCCCATGTGCACGCTGTTGACGCGGATGCCGTGCGGCCCCAGTTCCTTGGCCAGGAACTTGGAGGCCACCGCCAGCGCCCCCTTGGAGGCGGCATAACCGGCCTCGCCGAGCGGCGGCACCACGCGCGCGGCCATGGTGTTGATCATGACGATGGCGCCCCGCTTGCGCTCCTTCATGTACGGGATCACCGCCTGGGTCAGCTTGAGGGTGCCGAGCAGGTTGGTGTCCATCACGGCGTGCCAGGATTCGAGGTTGGCGGTGGAGGCGTAGTCCATCTCGCCGTGGAAATAGGCGCTGTTGACCAGCGCGTCGATGCGGCCGAACTTCGCGATCGCGGCCTTGGCCAGCGCCTCGCACTGGCCGCGGTCGGTGATGTCGGTGACGCACTTCAGCACGGGGCACTTGCCGCCGGCTTCGCGGATGCGGATTTCCGCCTCGTCGAGCTTGGCGGTGGTGCGCGCGGCGGCGACCACGCTGGCGGCGCCCTCGCGCGCGGCTTCCACGGCCAGCTTGATGCCGAGGCCGGGGCCGATGCCGGAGATGATGACGACCTTGTCTTTGAGCAGCATTAGTTATCCTCCAGGGAAAGGCTTGCCGGTTAAACCGGAAACCGGAAGCTAGCCATTCAAAATGTACTTGACCCGATATTCAGCGAAATCCCGCTGCAGCTGCTCCGCGCTCAGGCCGAACTTTTCCGGTGGGTACTCATGCTTGCCATGGCGCGTCTTCTCGCCCTCGGCCAGCCAGTCCCGCATACGGCCTTCCAGTGCCGCCGACATCGGCAGGCCGAGGAAGGCGTAGACCTGCCGCGCCACCTCGAGCGGGCGCTGCACCGTGTCCTTGAAGCGGACGTCGAAGAAGCGGTCCGCCGGCAGCTGTTCGCGCAGGTGCATGGTGTGTTCCAGCGCGCGCTTCATGGTGTCGTTCCAGTCGCGGCCGGCGGTGACGGGGTCGGCGCGGTCGCTGTAGATGCCCCACAGCGTGTGGATGAAGCTGGCGATGGAGGGGATGCTCTGCACCGGGTCGCGGTGGGTCTGGATCACCTTGGCCTCGGGGAACACGCGTAACAGCGTGTCCATGCGCAGCAGGTGGTGCGGCGCCTTGAGCACCCAGCGCTCGGCCACGATGCCGCGCTTGCGCTTCTGCCATTGCAGGAACTGCAGCGTTCGCTGCAGGAAGCGGTAGGGCGGGGTCTGATCCTGGCGGTCGAGCCAGGCCATGTAGCCGGGCACGTCGGCGTAGGCGTTCAGGCCGCACAGGAAGGAGTGCTCCATCAGCATGAACTCCTCGTCGGCGAGGTCGGCGTTCATGGGATGGATGGCGTTGAGGTGCGGCATCGCCTTCACCATCAGGTCCACGTCGCCGCGGGCCTTGGCGATGCGCTGGTCCGGGTGCTCCAGGCTTTCGCCGGTGAACGGCACCGGGTAGTACGACTCCCAGAACGCCATCCAGTAGAAGCGCGGGTCGCAGGCCAGCAGGCGGTGCAGCTTGGTGGTGCCGGTGCGCGGCAGGCCGACGATCACCACCGGCGGCGCCACCCGTTCCGCGGCGATCTCGGGATGGCGCTTGAAGTAGTCCTCGATGCGCAGGCGGTTGACCAGCTGGCCGACGAACTTCTGCCAGAACAGGTAGCGGCCGGTATCGGACAGCTTGGCCTCGCCGTTGAGGGATTCGCACATCCGCGCCAGGCCGCCGCGGAAGCTGTCGTCGCCGAAGTCGGTCAGGCCCCCGGCCAGCCTGGAGGCTTCCTCCAGCATGCTTTCCGATATGAGGGCGCCCGCAGGGTTCATGCCTTGATCTCCCGCGCCAGTTCCGAATGCTTGACGACGCGTGTGGTGGGGTGGATGTGCTCGGTGGCGCCGACCCAGCGGAAGCAGAAGGTGCCGAGCGCGTGGCCGGCCGTCTCCAGCCAGTTGGGATGGCCCGGATCGGTGTGCGCCAGCACCATCGTCACGCCGCCATCGGGGTCGGGCCTGGCGCTGTGGATGTTGTGGCAGATGCGGTGGTAGCGGTAGTCGAGCGATTCCATCCACCAGTTGTTGATCTGCAGGTTCCAGAAGCGGCACTGCGGGATGCGCGCCACGTGGACCACCAGCGCCTCGTCCGGCGCCAGCGACCAGTAGGAGTGGTAGTAGAAAATGTTGGGGTCGCCACCCGCGCGCTGGCACAGGGCCTGGTCCGCCGGGGGCAGCTGGTTGGGATGCTGCAGGTAGCTCTGCGCCCAGTCGGCGAACACGCGGGCGGTGCCTTCGACGAAGCCGGCGGCGTTGCGCAGGCCCGCCTGCAGCCGCTGCGCCGACAGCGGTTCCGGCCTGGCCCCGGCGCCGGCACGGCTGATCTGCAGTTGCGCCGGCCGCTCGCTGGCGCGGTCCTTGAAGGTCTGGCGCACGATCACCGCGTTGCTCTCCGGCTCGATGCGCACCCAGTTGCCGGGCTGCTCATGGGCGCTCAGGCGGACCTCCAGATGGCCTTCGGCATCGGTCTGCAGCCGGGCGGAGTCGATGAAGCCGGTCTGCTCCATGCGGCCGTTGGTTTCGTAGCCGCCCTTCTGGGTGCCGATGCTGAGGTAGGACGCCGTGCCGCGCTGGCCGCGGATTACATATTCGTTGCGCCCGTTGATGCGGGCGAACAGGTAACGGTTGTCCGGGTTGTCGGCGCCGATCTTGCCGGTCTCGTGCGAAGGCAGGAAGAAGCCGGGGAAGTCGGGATCGGCGAACTCGAGGTGCATCTCCAGGCCGATACGCAGCAGCCGGGTGAGATAGCGGAAGCCCTCGGCGCGGTCCAGCGGATCGGCCGGCCCCTCGGGCCGCAGCACCTGCCGGCCGGCGCGCTTGAGCGTGTCGCAGAACTCTTCCCAGGCGCGGCCGCTGACGACGTCGGCATCGGAGCCCTGTTGCGGCTGCATGGCGGTGTCCTCCAGGCTGGGTCTGTTGTTATTTGAACGCGTAGGCTAGCCCGCCCCGGCGGCGGGATACGTCATCTGTTCGGACTAAGGTGCGGGTGGGTCCGGGTGCTCAGGCCCGGCCCGTCACCCACGAGCGCAGCGCGCGGACGCGTTCGAGTAGGCGGCTGCCGGCGGAAGCCAGCGGCGGTTCCGGCGGCCGGGTCACCTCGTAGCGGCGGTGCAGCTCCGGCTGGTGCGCCAGGCGCTCGTGCTGCTTGAGCGCGGAGTGGACCATGATCTTGCAGGTGTTGTCGACGATCGGCTTGGTGATGAAGCGGTAGATCTGGCCCTGGTTGATCAGCTCGATGGCGGCGCCGGCGTCGGCGCGCTCGGTGAGGATCACCGACACCAGCTCCGGCTGGTGCTGCTTGAGCGTGCCGATCAGGCTCACCACCGGCTGCTCCTGTACGCGGGTGTTGGAGATCACCACGCCGATGCGCTGTCGCTCGAGCTGGCCGACGGCCTCGTCCAGGCTGGCCGCGCCGAACACGCGGCAGTCCGTGCCGAGGATCGCCTGGATGCGCGGCGGCAGGCGCGGGTCGTCGTCCATCACCAGCACTCCGGCCGAGACGATAGCCGGCCGCTGCGCCTCGGCAGCCACGGCCGGCTTCGCCGGCACGGCGGCGGCGTGGGCGGCGGCCACCGCCCGCGCCAGGGTGGCGCTGAGATCCTGGTTGGACCAGGGCTTGTTGACGAAGCGGAAGATCTCGCCTTCGTTGATCGAGCCGATGATGGCGTTGAGGTCGGAGTAGCCGGTGAGCAGCACGCGCATGGCGCCGGGGGCCAGCTCGCGCGCGGCGCGCAGCAGCTCGATGCCGCTCATGCCCGGCATGCGCTGGTCGCTGACGATCACATCCACCGGGTGCTGCCGCAGCAGCTCCAGCGCCGGCGCGCCCCCGTCCGCGAAGTGCAGCTCGTACTGGCCGCGGAACAACATGCGCATGGTGGTGAGCACCCGCGGCTCGTCGTCGACGAACAGCACGCGCCCCCTCACCGCGCCGGACTCGACGACGGCGGCGCTCATCAGGCCGCCACGGCCGTGAGGGCCGCCTCCACCGTCGGTTCGGCCGGCGCCGCCCGCGCTTGCCGCGCCGGCAGCCACAAGGCGAATTCGCTGCCCTTGCCCGGGCTGGAGCGGACCTCGATCCGGCCGCCGTGCTCGGCGACGATGCGGTACACGATCGACAGCCCCAGGCCGGTGCCCTTGCCGACCGGCTTGGTGGTGAAGAAGGGCTCGAACACGCGGCTGCGCACGTCCTCGCTCATGCCGCAGCCGGTATCGAGCACGCGCACCGCCACGCCGCCGTCGGCGGCGAGGGTGTGGACATAGATCCTGCCGTTGCCCTCGATGGCCTGGGCGGCGTTGGTGAACAGGTTTAGGAATACCTGGTTGAGCTGCGACGGCGAGCACTCGATCTGTGGCAGGGTACCGTACTGCTTCACCACCTCGACGCGGTGCTTGAGCTGGTTCTGGCAGATCTTGAGGGCCGAGTCGATGCCGTCGTTGAGGTCGAACAGGTCGGTGCGCGAGCGGTCCACGCGCGAGAAGTCCTTCAGGCTCGACACCAGCTCGGCGATCTGGTTGAGGCCGTGATCGGCGTCCTGCAGCAGGCTGTGCAGGTCCGCCATCAGTTCCGCCGGGTCATCGCTGCCGCGCCGGGCCTCGGCCTGGGCCAGCGCGGCGGCCACCGCCTCGTCGCTGCTGTCGGGTGCGGTCAGCAGGCGCAGCGCGCGGTCCTGCGCGGCGCACAGCTCGCCCAGCCGTCCCAGCGAATCGCGCACGATCTCGGCATTGCTGCGGGCATAGCCGAGCGGGGTGTTGATCTCGTGCGCCACGCCGGCCACCAGTTGGCCGAGCGAGGCCATTTTTTCCGATTGCACCAGCTGGGCCTGCGAATCGCGCAGGTCGCGCAGGGCGGCGCTCAGGTCATGGGTACGGGTTTCGACCTGGGCTTCCAGCGTGCTGTTGGCGCGGAGCAGGTCGGCGTTGGCGCGGTCCAGTGCGCGGTAGCTGCCGCGCAGGCGCAGGCCCAGCCAGCCCAGGACCAGCAGCAGAGAGGCGGCGTAGACCGCCAGTGCCAGCCGGTAGCGCGCCACGATCGCCTGCTGGCCGGCATACCAGGCCGAGTAGGCCTGCTCCACGGCCTGCAGCTGCGGGCCGGTGGGGCGATCGAGGAAGTCGCGCAGCCTGTCCACCAGCTCGTCCTTGTCGACGATGACGTCGGCGCAGCCGGCATGCAGCCGTTGCAGCGCATCCTTGAATGCCGCCGGCTGGCCGGCGAGCCGGTCGAGCAGCATCTCCACGTCCTTCTGGTTGGACGGGGAGGGCGTGACGCTGAAGGTCACGATCTGGGTCTTGAGCTGCTCGCCCAGGTCACCCACGTTGTCGCGCACCTCCGGCGTGGCCGCCGCCACCAGCGCCGCGACCTGGCCGGGCACCGAATTGGCGCTGTTGACCAGGCGCTGGTTGAGGACGGTGGTGCGGGCTTCGATGTCGAAGTCCAGCTCGAACTTGTCCTGGATGGTGTCGAGGAAGCGGTTCGTCGCCAGGTCGAGCGCCGGGTCGAGGCCGTGCAGAGACTGCGGTCCCTTGTCGATCGCGTCGAGGGCGTCGCCGAGCTGGCGGGTGATGCGGACGCGTTCGTCGCCCTCGGCCATCAGGGTGGCGACTCGCGCCTGGGTCAGCACCCGGTTGAGCTGCACGTCGAGGTTGTTGATGGCGCGCAGGTTGGCCAGGCGTTCGAGGTGAAGCTTGCTGTCCGCGCTTTGCGTCATGCGTGCGAGGAACAGCAGCACGCCTATCGCCACGCCGGCCAGCATGGCCGGCAGCAACCATCGCAGCTTCATCGTCTCCTCCCTGACCCGCAGCGTGCGGCCCACGTGCGGTGTGCCGCCTTCCTTGGCCGGTTGGGGTGGCGCCGTCCCTGACGGCTGCCCCCGGCTGGATTGGCGGCCGTTACCGGTCGCCAACCGATTGTTCTATTTGGACATTAAATATGCCAGATGACTCTGGCATCATCTGTTTGCAGTATTTTGACACAGACCGCTTCGGCCGATCAGGCGGCGAGCAGGGTCTGCACGTATGGCCGGTACTGGGTGTCCTGATCCTTGATGTGCGCGGTCAGCGAGTGGCCCAGGAACTGGCGGATGGACTCCTCCACGCCAAACACTCCGTTGCGCAGCTCCAGCAGCAGGATGGTGATACGGGCCAGCAACTGCTGGTGGGCGCGGCGGTGGCTGGCCAGGTCGGGATAGTTGCAGGCCGCCATCAACGCTTCCTCCTCGCGGAAGTGGTCGCGGGCATAGTCCGCTACCTCCTCGAGAACCTCCACCAGTTCCCTCTGCGGGGCGTTACGGCACAGTGCCTGCGTGTAGCATCCGGCTACCGCAAGCAGCCAACGATGCTGCCGGTTCATCCAGTCGTCGCCGACATCCATTTCCGCTGACCAGTTCGACAAGACCATCGCCGGTGCCCCCTCCATATTCTGTGGAGAGGATGCCGGCGCGTTGTACCCGGCGCATTGATCTGGATCAGTCGGGAGCAGGTATCAGGAGGACAGCCACCGGCTGTCGAGGCGGTGGTGGTGGGGAGCGGGCAGACCACCGCTCCCCGCGCGGGCTGGTCAGGTGGCGGGGTGCGCCGCGGCGGCTTCCTTGCGTTCCCGCGCCATGGTCAGGGCGGTGTCCTCGATCATGTCCTCCTGGCCGCCCACCATCCTGCGCCGGCCAAGCTCCAGCAGGATCTCGCGGGCCGGCACGCCATAACGTTTCTCCGCGCGCTGGGCGAACAGCAGGAACGAGGAGTACACGCCGGCATAGCCAAGGGTGAGGGCGTTGCGGTCGATGCGGATGGGGAAGTCCAGGATCGGCTGGATCAGGTCCTCGGCGACGTCGGAGACCTTGAACACGTCCACGCCGGTCTCGATGCCCATGCGGTTGCACACCGCCACGAACACTTCCGTCGGCGTGTTGCCCGCGCCGGCGCCGAGGCCGCCGCAGGCGCCGTCGATGCGGCGGGCGCCGGCCTCGACCGCGGCGATGGAGTTGGCCACGCCCATGGAGAGATTATGGTGGCCGTGGAAGCCGATCTCGGTTTCCGGCTTGAGCTTCTCGCGCAGCAGGGCAATGCGGGCGGTGACGTCGTGCGGCAGCATGTAGCCGGCGGAGTCGGTGACGTAGAGGCAGTTGGCGCCGTAGCTTTCCATCAGCAGCGCCTGCTCCAGGATCTTGGCCGGCTCCACCATGTGCGCCATCATCAGGAAGCCTACGGTATCCAGCCCCATCTTGCGCGACTGCGAGATGTGCTGCTCGGAGACGTCGGCTTCGGTGCAATGGGTGGCCACACGGATGGTGTGCACGCCGCAGTCCGCCGCCATCTTCAGGTGGTCGACGGTGCCGATGCCCGGCAGCAGCAGCGCCGACACCTTGGCCTGCTTCAGCTCCGGGATCACCGCGCGCAGGTACTCCTCGTCGCTGGCGGCGGGGAAGCCGTAGTTGACCGAGGCGCCGCCCAGGCCGTCGCCGTGGGTGACCTCGATCAGCGGCACGCCGGCTTGGTCGAGGCCGCGCGCGATGGTGCGCATCTGCTCGATCGTGATCTGGTGGCGCTTGGGGTGCATGCCGTCGCGCAGCGACATGTCGTGCACTTTGATCTTGATGCCTTGCAGATTCATGGTGTCTCTCCGTTCATCCCCTCTCTCGCAAGGGACGTTGGAACTCAAAAAAGCAGGACAGTCCGCGAATGAACGCAAATAAAAGCAAATGAACAGCCGCCATGGTTTTATTTGCGTCCATTTGCGTTCATTTGCGGACTGTTTCGAGGTTCACTTCCTATGCCGCCACCGGCTCCAGCGTCAACCGGCCGGACAGCATCTCTTCGGCGAACATCTCGGCGGTGCGGGTGGCGGCCGCGGTCATGATGTCCAGGTTGCCGGCGTACTTGGGCAGGAAGTCGCCCAGGCCTTCCACTTCGATGAAGGTGGTGACGCGGTTGCCGTCGAATACCGGGCCGTTCTTGAGGCGGTAGCCCGGTACGTATTTCTGCACCTCGGCGATCATCTCGTGCACCGATTTCTCGATCTCGGCCTGACGCGGCGCATCGGCGGTGAGGCAATGGATGGTGTCGCGCATGATCAGCGACGGCTCGGCCGGATTGATGACGATGATCGCCTTGCCCTGGTCGGCGCCACCGATCAAGGCCACCGCGCCGGCGGTGGTGCGGGTGAACTCGTCGATGTTCTTGCGCGTGCCCGGGCCGACCGACTTGGAGGCGACGGTGGCGACGATCTCGGCGTACTTCACCTTCTGTACCCGCGATACCGCGTACACCATCGGAATGGTGGCCTGGCCGCCGCAGGTGACCATGTTGACGTTCATCTCGCGCTTGCCGGCGTGGTCCTTGAGATTGATCGGCGGCACGCAGTAGGGGCCGATCGCCGCCGGGGTGAGGTCGATCATCATCACGCCGAGGCGGTTCAGTTTGTCCGAGTTTTCCTTGTGGACGTAGGCCGAGGTGGCGTCGAACGCGATCTGCACGCCGTCCGTCTTGACGTGCGGCAGCAAGCCGTCGACGCCCTGGTCGGTGGTCTTGAGGCCGAATTCGCGGGCGCGGGCGAGGCCCTCGCTGGTGGGGTCGACGCCGACCATCCACACCGGCTCCAGCACCTTGCTGCGGCGCAGCTTGTACAACAGGTCGGTACCGATGTTGCCGGGACCGATGATGGCGCACTTGATCTTTTTCATAGGGGTCTACTCAAGCTTCAAACGAAATCGAGGCCTCGCCGATGCCGGCCAGGCTCATCTCGAAACGGTCGCCGGCGACGGCGGGGAGCAGCGGCGCCAGCGAGCCCGACAGGATGATCTCGCCGGCGAGGAAGGGGATGCCGAAGCGGCCCAGGGTGTTGGCGAGCCAGGCCACCGCCGTGGCCGGATGGCCCTGCACCGCGGCGCCGGTACCGCTGGCGGCATGCTGGCCGTTCTTGCGGATGTCCATCTTCACCGCCGCCAGGTCGAGCGTACGGGGCGGCACGCGTGCCGCCCCGAGCACGAACACGCCGCAGGTGGCATTGTCCGCCACCGTGTCCTGGATGCGGATCTTCCAGTCGCGGATGCGCGAATCGACGATCTCGAAGCATGGGCAGACGTAGTCGGTGGCGTCCAGCACCTGCTCCTCGGTCACGCCGGGGCCGCGCAGGTCCTTCTTGAGCACGAAGGCGATCTCGCCCTCGGCGCGCGGCTGGATCAGGCGGGTGCGCGCCAGGCCGACGCTGCTGCCGTCGGGCACCTGCATGACGTCGAGCAGGAAGCCGAAGTCGGGCTGATGCACGCCCAGCATGTCCTGCACCGGTTTGCTGGTGACGCCGATCTTCTTGCCGATGATGCGTTCGCCCTCGGCCTCGCGTCGCTTGAGCAGGCGCAGCGAGACCTGGTAGGCGTCGTCGATGTCGATTCCCGGCTCACGCGTGGTGAGCGGGTCCAGCATGTAGCGTCCGCGCAGGGCGGCGAACAACTCGTCGCCCAGCGCCTCGATGCGGTTGCGTTCCAGCATGGTGGACAGACCCTAGCCGTTCTTCAGGAAGTCCAGCGTCATGCGGTTGAACAGGTCGCGGTGCTCGATCATCACCCAGTGGCCCGCCTGCTGCACCAGGATCATGCGCAGGTGCGGCATGCCCTTGGCCAGCTTCATGATGCCGGTCTCCGGCATGATCTGTTCGTTCATGCCCCAGAAGCCCAGCGCCGGGCACTTGATCTCGCCCAGGCGGTCGGCCATGTTCGGCACTTTCATGGTCTTGATGACCTGCGGGTTCTGCAGCTTCATCAGCTCGAAGCGCTCGCGCACCAGCTGGTCGTCGACGCAGTCCGGATTGACCACGAAGGCGGAGCGGAAGAAGGCCTTCAGCTTCGCCTCGGTGACCGGCTCGGACGACATGAACACTTCTTTCATTTTCGCCATGCCGGGCATGAGGAAGTAGTCGGGCTGGTTCTCGATGCCGCCGGGGGCCATCAGCACCAGGCTTGCCACGTTGCGCGGGTGGTCCACCGCGAAGCGCAGGGCGACGGCGCCGCCGAGCGAATTGCCGACCAGGGTGTAGCGCTCGAGGCCGAGGTGGTCGAGCGTCTGCTTGACGCACTCCACGAACAGCTCGATCGGATACTCGATGTTGTCCGGCTTGTCGGAATAGCCGTAGCCGAGATGGTCGATGACGATATTGCGGTAGCCGTGCTCCGCCAGGAAGGGATAGTTGCCCTTGAAGTTGCTGTGGCCGCAGGCGCCGGAGCCGGAACCGTGCAGCCACACCACCGCCGGGCCCTTGCCCTGGTCCAGGTAATGGATGCGGTGCCCGTTGGGCAGCTTCACGTAATGGCCTTCTGGAACGGGTTTGCTCGACATGGTCTGGTTCTCGTAAGGAGGGGCGCAGCGTCGTCGCCGGCGCGGCGCCGGAGCATGGCGCAATGTTCGGCCAGGGGCGGCCGCGGGGCTTCACCCTTTTGGACTACAGTGGGAACGCGGCAATGCCCTAGCATGGCGTCCATTCAACAGCGCAGGAGTGCACAGTGGATCAGCGCCAGGTCGTGCTCGTCACCGGCGGCGGCAAGGGGGTGGGGCGCGGCATCAGCGAACGTTTCCTCGCCGCCGGCGCCAGCGTGGTGATCTGCGGGCGACAGCCGCCGGAGACGCTTCCCGCGCACGGCGGCCGCCAGGCCGAGTTCCTGGCCGCCGACGTGCGCGACCGCGCCGCGGTGGACGCGCTGTTCGCCGACATCGCCGCCCGTTACGGCCGTCTCGACGTGCTGGTCAACAACGCCGGCGGCGCGCCCTTCGCCATGGCGGACAAGGCCTCGCCGCGCTTTCACGAGTCCATCATCGCCCTCAACCTGCTGGCGCCGCTGCACCTGGCGCAGAAGGCGAACGCCATCATGCAGGCGCAACCGCAGGGTGGGGTGATCGTGTTCATCGGCAGCGTCAGCGGCCTGCGCCCTTCGCCGGGCACCGCCGCTTACGGGGCGGCCAAGGCCGCCATTCTCAGCCTGACCCAGTCGCTGGCGGTGGAGTGGGCGCCCAAGGTGCGGGTGGTGGCGGTCAGCCCTGGGCTGGTGCGCACCGAGCAGTCCGGGCTGCACTATGGCGACGAGGCCAGCATCGCGGCGGTGGCGGGCACGGTGCCGCTCAACCGGCTGGCCACGCCGGAGGAGATCGGCGAGGCCTGCGTCTGGCTGTCCTCCCCGGCGGCTGCTTACGCTTCCGGCATCAACCTGACTCTGCATGGCGGCGGCGAGCGGCCGGCGTTCCTGGCGGCGGCGAACGTCAACAAGGAACCCTGAAACAAGTCCTGAATAACGGAGACCGGTCAGGCGCTATCCGCGCTTGGGCCAGAACCGTACGCCGGGCAGGCCGTCGAAATCCGCATCCTGCGTCCACACCACCGCCTGACCGTTCTGGGCGGTGGCATAGACGATGCTGTCGGCCAAAGGCAGCTTGTGGCGCAAGCCCAGCGCCGCAGCTCTCAGCGCCAGGGCTGCGTCCAGTTCCACCACCTGGCCCTGCTGCATCACCGCGACGCACTGCAGCGCTGCGCCCTCGTCGCCTCTCTGCTGTACCACCCGCTTGAATACTTCCAGCAGTGTGATCGAGGGAACCAGTAGCTCCTCCGGCTTTTCCACGGCGGCCGCAAAGTGTTCCGCGTTCGGCCCGTCGGCGAAGTACTCCAGCCAGGCGGACGAATCCACCACGTTCATGTGCGATCGGCGTCCCGCGGCACATCGGTGTCGATGCCGCGCAGCGAACCGCGCAGCTTCTTCGCCGGACGCACCGGGATGAACTCGATGCGGTCCTCGTATTGCACCACCTGCATCTTGAGCCCCGGTTTCAGGCGCAGCGCCTCCCGCACGGCCAGCGGAATCACCACCTGGAATTTCGGCGAAACGGTGACGGAATCCATGATTCTGGTGCCCTCGGATCGATAGAGTCATCGTAATACGGTAACGGCAACGATGTCGAGCGGCACACAGTCACCGGCACGAAACTACTTGGCCAGGAAGCCGCCGTCCACGGGGAACACCGCGCCGTTGGCGTAGGAGGCGCGATCGGAGCACAGCCACACCACCAGGTTGGCCACTTCCTCGGCGCGGCCCAGCCGGGCGGCCGGCACCGTGGCCGCCGCCATGTCGCGGAACTGCGGCACCTCGAACACCGGCCTGGTCATGGGCGTTTCGATCAATCCCGGCGCGATGGCGTTGCAGCGGATGCCCCGCCCGGCATACTCCACCGCCACGGTGCGGGTGAGCCCCACCACGCCATGCTTGCTGGCGACGTAGCCCGGCACGCCGGCGAAGCCGATCTGGCCGGCGATCGAGGCGGTGTTGACGATGGCGCCGCCGCCGTTGCCGAGCATGGCCGGGAGCTGGCAGCGCATGCAGTAGAACACGCTGGACAGGTTCACCGCGATCATGCGGTCCCACAGTTCGAGCGGATAGTCGGCGGTGCCGGGCGGCACCGGGCCGTCCGAGATGCCAGCGTTGTTGAAGGCCGCGTCGAGCCGGCCGTAGTGGGCCAGTGCCTCCTCGACCAGGGCTTCGCAATCGGTGGGCCTGGAGACGTCGCAGCGCCGGAACTGCGCCTGGCTGCCACGGCTGCGCAGCTCGGCGGCCAGGGCTTCGCCGCCGTCGCCGTCGAGGTCGCCCAGCATCAGCCGGGCGCCTTCCTCGGCGAAGCGCAGCGCGCTGGCGCGACCGATGCCGCTGGCGGCGCCGGTGATGATGGCGACCTTGTCCTTGAGCTCCTCCATCTCCGGCTCCTCCGTCCACCCATGGTTATGGGACAAACTTCCGCGAACTGCACCGCCGCGGCATCGTCCGAGCAGACGAAGGGAGCCCGCCGCCGGTCATCCTTACGGGTGAGGCGCCGCCGCCGCCGGCTGCCAACAATGCCCCAAACGGAGGAGAACAAATATGCAGCAGCGCGACTTTCCCGATGGCGCGGCACTTGTCTTCGGCGGCAGCGGAGGTATCGGCCAGGCGGTCGCGGCCAGCTTCGCCAGGGCGGGGACCGACGTCGCCATCGCTTACCGGTCGAAGAAGGAAGTGGCCGAGCGGGTCGCGTCGGAAATCCGCGCCGGCGGCCGCAAGGTCAGCATCCATGCCACCGACGTCACCGACCCGCAAAAGGTCGAAGACGCCTTCGCCGCCGCGGCGCGCGAGCACGGCCGCATCCATACCGTGGTGTTCGCCGCCGGGCCGGTGGTGGAGCAGGTGTTCATCGCCGAGACCGGCCGCGAGCTGTGGAAAAAGTCCATCGACATCGAGGTGCACGGCTTCTTCAACGTGGTGCAGGCGGCGCTGCCGCGGCTGCGCGGTTGGGGCGGCGGGTCGTTCGTGCACCTGGGCTCGGCCGGGCACCTGTGGTGGCCGCCCAAGGATGGTCTTTCCGTGGCGCCCAAGGCGGCCAACGAGGCGCTGATCAAAGGCATCGCCAAGGAGGAGGGGCGCCACAACATCCGCGCCAACAGCGTGCTGGTAGGCGTGATCGAGGCCGGCATGTTCCTGGAGCTGCTCAAGCGCGGCGTGTTCGACCAGGCCTGGACCGACGAGACGCAGAAGCTGCTCGCGCTCAAGCGCTGGGGCAAGCCGGAGGAGATCGGCCATGCCGCGGTGTTCCTCGCCTCCAA
The DNA here is from genome assembly GCA_031291075.1 of Nevskia sp. Lineage (GTDB taxonomy): Bacteria > Pseudomonadota > Gammaproteobacteria > Nevskiales > Nevskiaceae > Nevskia. The sequence continues at coordinate 41,513 of JARLJS010000287.1, forward strand.
CCAGGCGGCTTATGTCACCGGCCAGCAGATCAACGTGTCCGGTGGTTTTGGAATCTAGGGATATCCTGTCCAAGCAACCGGTCACATGACCGGACTGTTTGAAACAAGCAGGTCCCAAATTTTTTGGAGGAGTACCTATGACGCTGCCGCTGGAAGACCTCGAGCTGATCAAGCGCCTCAAGTACCGCTACTGCCGCTGCATCGACACCGCCAACATCGCGGAGCTGCGCGAGCTGTTCACCGAGGACGCCGGTGTCTGCTACGTCGGCGGCACCTACCGCTTCGAGGTGCAGGGGCGCGACAAGATCCTGGAAGCCATCGCCAACGCCTTCCACGCGGAGGCGATCGCTTTGCACCACGTCAACCATCCCGAGATCGATTTCCAGTCCCCGACCGAGGCGACTGGCACCTGGTACCTGAAGGACTGGTTTCTCGACCTGCGCAACAAGATCATCACGGACGGCTCCTCGTTCTACAAGGACCGTTACGTCAAGCGCGACGGCCAGTGGCTGATCAAGTTCGCCAGCTACGAGCGCGTGTTCGAGATCGTGACACCGTTCAGCGAGGCGCCGAACATCACCGCCCACTACCTGGCCAGGCACGGTAAGAAGCTGCCGCCGGCATAGGGAAGCTCCAAATAACATAAGAAGCGTCACCCCGGCGAAAGCCGGGGTCCAGGGCCTACTGCGCCGCGCTATTCGCCGTCCCAGTAGTCCAGGTTCTGCTCGCCGCGGCCGACGAAGACGAAGCCCTGCGGCTTGCCGTCCGCGGCGGGCGGGTATTCGGCGCGGATGGCGAACTTGCCGGAGTCCGGGTATTCGCACACCTCCGGATGCAGCCGCGTGCTCACCGCCAGGTACTTTAGCTCGCGCTCCGAGGTATTGATGAGCTGGTGCGCTGTCTCCGGCCCGCCGGGCGGACAGGCGATGACGTCGCCGCTCTTCACCGGGTAGCGCTGCTCGCCCAGGCGCAACTCGCCCTGGCCTTCGAGGATGAAGAACATCTCCTCGTTGACGCGGTGGTTGTGCAGCGGGAAGGCCCGCTTGCCGGGCGCGACAATGGTGAGGTTGTAGCCGAGCTTCTGCGCCCCCAGCTTCGGCGCGATCTGCCCCATGCGACCGGAGAACTTCTGCAGGATGTGCTCCGGCGGCCGCTTGGGCATGAGCTGCTCCATCGGCACGCAGTCGACGTCGGCGATGTTGAGGATGGGGGGCTTGGTGGTCATCGACAACTCCTACTGATTCCGCTTAGGGGTGGCGCGTGCCATGGGGCATTCCCATCGAACAGCGCGGAGCCGGGACTCCGCAAGCGCAGGGAATCACCCTGCGCAGTTCATCAGCCCAGGGTGATCACGCTGTTCAACAGCAGCCGCACCAGCATGGTCTGGCGTGTCACGCCGGTCTTGCAGAAGATCGAGCGCAGGTGGGTGCGGGCGGTGTTGCGGCGCACGTCCATCTTCTCGGCCGCTTCGTCCAAGGTCAGGCCGTCGGCCAGCAGGAGCGCCAGCGAGGCTTCCATGCGGGTCAGGCCGAACAAGCGCCGCACCAGTTCCTGCGAGGGTTGGGCTGCGCTGGATTCGGGGTCGCGCAGGAACACCGCCACGGCGGGGCGCTGGCGGCTTTCGGACCAGGCGCCGAGCGGGATCTGCCGCACCAGCACGCCCAGCTTGGCGCGGCCCGAGGGCCGCGTCACCGACATGGCCTCGGCCAGCGCCGGACCCTGGCCGCCGACGCTGCCGCTGAGGGCCTGGCGGATCATGCGCTGCAGCTCGCGGCCTTCCTGGGTGACTTCCACACACAGGTTGTTGCCGCTGAGCCAGATGCCGTCCTTCTCGGTCAGGATGCGGCGCGCCTCCTGGTTGGTCTCCAGGATGGTGCCGTTCTGCGAGAAGCTGACGATGCCGAGCAGCATACGGTTGACGGTGCCGGCGAACAGCTGCCGTTCGCATTCGAGGAAGTCCAGCTTGGCGTGCAACTGGATCGAGCGCTTGAGGTGCGGCAGCAGGAAACGGCACAGCGCCTTGTCCTCGGCGCTGAACGCCTGCGCCTGCTGCGAGCGGGTCACCCGGAAGCGGCACTCGATGCCTTCCTTGGTGTAAATGTCGGCGCCGAGCAGGTGGCGGATGCCCAGCGGTTTCAGGTACTCCTGGTAGACCGTGCTTTGCAGCCACTGTCTGCCGATCAGCTCCTCGGCGGTGACCACCTCGCCTTCGGCGAGGCGCACGAAGGGGTCCATGGCGAAGAAATGGGTCTCGTAGGATTCCAGGCCCTGCTTGGTGACCGCGCCGGTGTTGATCATCACCCCGGCGTTGTCCGGCGAAGGCGGCCGCAGCATCAGGGTGACGTGCGCGGCGTGCAGGCTGTCGCGGATCATCTGCAGCGCGCTCTGCCAGGGCGGGGTCTCCATGGCTCCTTCGTAGAGGGCGCCGACGAGGCGGTCCAGCTGCTCGATGCCGGCGCTTTCCACCAGGTCCTGCGCGGTGAAGCGCTCCGCGGTGCGCCCGATCGAGTCTTCGCTATCGGTGGTGGTTGACTTGGCTGCCAAAGGCATCGACCCTCCTCTCCATGTCATGAGCGGAACCGCCCGGATGCACGCGCTCTATAGGTAATGTGTGCGCGCATTTGGCGGAACGCCGGCTTGCCGGGCCGATGCCTGTTCGTTCGGCAGGCCCCAGGGGGCTGCCGCGATTGGCGCCTCGGCCGCGACCTCCCCAGTATATGCCAGCACGTCGTCTGAACGGACGATTACGCAGCTTACCGGTGCGGCCGACCATAACCCTTTGACATTCCCCGCCAGGGCGCCGTTCGGCGACCTGGCGGATTTCGTGTTTCCGTCCACCTTCCGGATATCCGCATGCCCAGCGAAAAAGTGATGAAACAGGCGCTGCAAGCCTATATCGACGCCTTCAACCGCTCCGACGCCGAGGCCGTCATCGCCCTCTACGCCGACGACGCCACGGTGGAAGACCCGGTGGGGAAGGACGTGCTGGTGGGCAAGGAGAGGATCGCCGCGTTCTACCGCATGGCCATCGGCACCGGCGCCAAGCTGGCCCTGGCGGCCCCGATCCGCGCTTCGCACGGCAATTCCGCCGCCATGGCGTTCGACGTGCAGCTCAACATGCCGCAGGGCAAGGCGTTGATCCGTGTCATCGACGTCATGACCTTCGACGATGAAGGGCGGTTCAGCTCGATGCGCGCGTTCTGGGGACCCAGCGACATGGAAATGCTGTAGCGGGGGAGTTTGTCTCGGGGGGCACGGGATCCCGATAGGCGGGCACGTTATCCCTCCCTAGCGGACGCAGTCGGGCGGTTTCGCGATGGTATAAATCTCCCCCAAGGAAAAGCGGTAGGTCGAACGCCGTCAGGCCAACGTTGGGGGGCACCATGCAGTTCAAGCGCAAGCTCGGCGCAGCCGCAGTATTGGCCGCGTCCTGGTATTCGGGTTCCGCACAGGCCGTCACCACCATTACCGACGTCAACGTCGACACGGTCAGCGGCGTCGTCTACATCGACGGCACCGATCTGATCCTGAGCGGTTATACACCCTACGTCGTGCTGGAAGGGGTGAGCCTGACCATCAACCGCGGCGCTTCCAGCAACACGCACGTGCAGGCGGCGATCCCGAACACCCTGCCGCTCGCCGCTGGTGTCGGCTACCAGCTGTACGCGTCGCCCGATCGTCTGCCAAATACCGCGAGCAACGGTTACGGCGCGCCGACCGACCAGGCCTATACCACGGTCTATGTTGGAACCGGGGCAACCGGTGCCACCGGGTCGACCGGGGCCACCGGCAGCGCCGGCCTCACAGGTGCCACCGGGCATACCGGTGCCACGGGAGCTACCGGAGCCACCGGAGCAGGTGCGACTGGGGCCACCGGCGCCCAAGGCCCTACGGGTGCACCGGGTGCCACCGGGGCAACAGGTTCCCAAGGCGCGACGGGTGCGACCGGTGTCCCCGGCCCGACCGGCGCCCAGGGCCCCACAGGGCCCACAGGTCCCCAGGGTGCGGCGGGGACAACCGGCGCGCAGGGTTCGACCGGTGTACAGGGTCCGACAGGTGCCCAGGGCGCTACCGGAGCAACGGGTTCCCAGGGTGCTACGGGGGCCACCGGTGCCCAGGGCTCAACGGGTCCGACCGGCCCGGCGGGCGCCACGGGCGCGACCGGCGTCGGTGCAACCGGGTTACCCGGTGCCACGGGGGCCACCGGCGCGACTGGCGCGAGCGGTCCGCAAGGTTCCACCGGTGCCACGGGTGCGACCGGCAACACAGGTCCGGCCGGCGCCACCGGTTCGACCAACTTGTCGTCCGCGAGTCTCAGCACCTGCAGCAGCGCTGCGACCTGCTCCTGTAGCAGCGGCCAGCTGATCAGCGGCGGAGCTTACTGCGACAGCCCCACAAGCTACTCCGGCTCGCTCCTGATCAACTCCTATCCCTCCAGCACGACCACCTGGACGGCGACGTGCACGAACCCCAATAACGGTCAGCCGGTCAACGCCAACACTATCTATATCATCTGTGCGCCGAGCCAGTAGCTGCGTTCGTCCGCACGGACGCGGATGAGCAGCGGTTTCTGGCAGGTGGCGGGTGTGAACGTGCGTAGCGTCCCCGACCCCGGGCAGCGGGCGGGGGCGTGACATGCGGGTAGCGTAACGGGCTGGTCCTGAACCATCTGACCGGCGGTCGGCTGCACCCTCAATATAGGTATAGCCAAATCACCGTCCGCTCCGGTATAAAACGACCGTCCAGGAAAACTTAAAGCTGCACTTCGCCGCCCTCCGGGGCCGGCTCTCAGGGGATAAATAATGCGTTTCAAGCGCAAGCTCGGCGCGGCGGCGGTGCTCGCCGCGTCGTGGTATTCGGGTTCCGCCCAGGCTGTCACGACCATCAGCGACGTCAACGTCGACACCGTCAACGGCATTATCTACATCGACGGCACCGATCTCGTCCTGACCGGCTATACGCCCTACGTCGTGCTGGAGGGGGTGAGCCTGACCATCAACCGCGGCGCTTCCAGCAACACGCATGTGCAGGCCTCGATCCCGCATACCCTGCAGCTCGCCTTCGGCGTCGGCTACCAGCTCTACGCCTCTCCCGACCGACTGCCTACCACCACCAGCAACGGCTACGGCGCGTCGACCGATCAGGCCTACACCACCGTATATACAGGGACAGGCGCGACCGGGGCGACCGGCGCCACCGGGCCCGTCGGTGCTACCGGCATTGCCGGCGGGACCGGCCCCACCGGCGTTACAGGTCCCACTGGCGCCACAGGTTCCACCGGTGCTACGGGTGCCACCGGCGCCACCGGCACGGGTGCCACCGGGGTGACGGGGGCAACGGGTGTCACTGGTCCGACCGGCATCACCGGCGCTACCGGTGCGACCGGCGTTACAGGCGCCACCGGCCCGACGGGCGCCACCGGCAACACGGGAGCTACCGGCGCGTCCGGCCTCAATGGCGCCACCGGTGCGACCGGCAATACCGGCGCGGCGGGTGCTACCGGCGCTACCGGCGCCACTGGTGCGACCGGCAATACCGGCCCGGCGGGCGCTACCGGCGCCACCGGCACCGGCCTCCAGGGTCCCACCGGTCCCACCGGCCCGGCGGGTTCCGGCGGCAGCGGCAGCCTCACCTCGGCGGCGGTCACCTCGTGCAGCAGCGCCAGCAGCTGCGCCTGCCCGAGCAACACCGTGCTGGTGAGCGGCGGCGCTTCCTGCGCCACCACCAACCAGTACCTGTACCAGTCGTACCCGGTCGACAGCACCCACTGGGGCGCCATGTGTCAGGTGTTCCAGGACGGCAGCAACGTCAACCCGGCGACCGTCTACGTCTACTGCGCGCCGACCCAGTAGCCGCCGGACGGAACGCCTGCATGAACCTGAAACCCATATCCCGCGACGCCGCGGAAGCCGTGGCGCCCGGATGTTCGAGGCGCGGCTTCGTCTCCGGCCTAGCGGGCTCGGCGGCGCTGCTCGGCCTGAGCCCGGCGCTGGCCGCGGCCGCGCCGGCATGGGCCGGCGCATCGCGTCCCGGCCTGCTGTGGAGCACCCGGCAGCGCAGCATCGCCCTGGCGTACGCGGAGCAGCATCGCGCCCTGTTGCAGGTGATCGAGGCGCAGTCCGCCGCGGTGGTGCAGGGCGCCGGCCGCAGCTTCGTGGTGCCGGTGGCGCTGCACCTGCCGCTGCGCGGCATCCAGTCGGCATGGATGGCCTCGGACGAGGTGCTGTGCCTGCTCGATGGCCACAACACTACGATGCACCGTTACCGCATCGACGGCACGCCGCTCGGCAGTAGCCGCCTGCGCGATGCCGGCCAGCAACTCGCGGCGCAAGGTTGCGCCGACGGCACCGGCGGCAGCTACCTGACGCTGCCGACAGCGCATTGCATGGTCAGGCTGTCAGCCTCCGGTGAAGTCGTGCAGCGTTTCGGCCGGCTCGGCACCGCCGAAGGCGGGCTCAATTTCCCCACCGCCGTGGCCCGCCAGGACGACGGCAGCCTGGTGGTCGCCAATACCGGCAACCACCGCATCGACCGCTTCGGCGCCGACGGCGGTTTTCTGCAGACGCTGGCGCGCTTCCACTTCGCTCCGGTCCGCATGGCGGTGAGCGGGGGTGTGGCCGCCGTGCACGATCCCCATGCGGAACGCCTGCGCCTGCTGTGCCTGCGCGATGGCGGCATGCTCGATGCGCTGGTTCTGCCCAAGGCGCCGGCCGGTGCGCAGGCCTGGCGCGCGCTCAGTGCGGCGGGCGGGCAACGGTTCGTGGTTTCAGTGTAGAGGCGGTCATGAGCGACCAGTACGTCGGTGAAATCAGGATGTTCGGGTGCAACTTCGCGCCCTACGGCTGGGCCCTGTGCAACGGCCAGATCCTGTCGATCGAGTCGAACACGGCCCTGTTCTCGATCCTCGGCACCTTCTATGGCGGCGACGGGGTGAATACCTTCGGCCTGCCCGACCTGCGGGGCGTGGCCCCGGCCTTTTACGGGCAGGGACCGGGCCTGGCCAGCCTCATTGAGGGGGAGAGGGATACCGTCGGCGCCACCACCCGATCGGTGCCGACGGCAGTGAGCGTGGCGCGCAACATGCTTCAATCGACCACGGCGCTGAATCCGGCCCCGCTGGCGCCGGAGCCGACGCTGGTGATGAACTTCTGCATCGCCGTGGCGGGCAACTTCCCGGACAGGTCCTGAGCGTATCGAGGCCGCAACCATGTCGGACTTCTACATTTCCGAATTGCGCATCTTTCCTTTCGGTTTCGCTCCCAGGGGTTGGCTGCAGTGCAACGGCCAGCTCGTGACGATTGCGGAATACGAGCCCTTGTTCGCGCTGCTGGGCACCACCTACGGCGGCGACGGCATCACCACTTTCGCCCTGCCGGACCTGCGGGGGCGCGTGCCGATCGGCGTGAGCACCACCAATGTCCAGGGCGAGATCGAAGGCGGCGACCAGGCCATCAGCTCGGTCGGCGGTATCACGCCCAAGCGCGGCCTGACTTCCACCAAGATATCCGGCACCGCCATCCCCGGCGGCAGCACCAACCGCCAACCCGCCCTGACGCTGAACATCTGCATCGCGGTCAGCGGTATATTCCCCTCCCGCACCTGAACCAGAGACGGACGCACAGCCATGGCGACCCCATATGTCGGTGAAATCCGGCTCTTTGCCGGGAATTTCGCGCCCGCCGGCTGGTTCTTCTGCGACGGGCGCGTGCTGGCGATCTCGGATTACGAAGTGCTGTACACCCTCATCGGCACCACCTACGGCGGCAACGGCAGCAGCACCTTCGCCCTGCCGGACCTGCGCTCGCGTGTGCCGATCCACCAGGGGCAGGGGCCGGGCCTGAACAACCATGTGCTGGGCGAGCCGGTGGGTGCCGACAGCGGCACCACCACGCCGGCGACGGGGTTTACGGTGGAGCGCAATCTCGCGGCGACCGTCACCACGACCGCCGCCGTCGTCACCGGCTCGGGCATCCAGAATCGCCTGGGCCTGGGCTTCATCATCGCCTACGCAGGTATCTTCCCCTCGCAGGGCTGAGGCCGGCGTGGCCGAGCGCCCGCCCGCGCCGCCGGAATTGCACCTCCGGCCCGCCGCGGAGGGGGACGCGGCGCTATTGCTGGAGATCTTCTGCGCCGCGCGGCGCGAGGAGTTCGCGCCGCTGGGGTGGACGCCGGAGCAGTTGCGGCCGTTGCTGCAACAGCAGTTCGCCGCCCAGGCGCGGCACTATGCTACGCAATTCCCGGATCTCGATCGCCGCATCGTCCGCAGCGGCGATGCCGACGCCGGCTACCTCTATGTGCACCGCGACGATGCCGCCATCCGGCTGGTCGATATCGCGCTGCTGCCGCGGTTCCGCGGCGGCGGCATCGGCGGCCGGCTGGTCGGGCAATTGCAAGCGGAGGCGCACCACAGCGGCAGGGCGGTGCGGCTCACCGTGGCCGTGAGCAACGTCGCGGCACAGCGGCTGTACCGGCGCCTGGGGTTCGTCCAGACGGCGGATGACGGCGCCTACCTGGCCATGGAGTGGAAGGCCTGAGCCGCCGTGTCAGGGCCGCATCGGGGTTTCGGTCCCGGGCCACCGTCCGCGCGTATTGGCGGATACCCGTGGTGGCTCAGGCGCGGTTGCCGAAGTGGGTGGAGACCAGGTCGGTACGCCGTTGCCATTCCTTGAACCAGGCGAAGAGGTCTGCGGCGGACAGCGACTTCGAAATCAGCCAGCCCTGCGCGTAATCGCACCCCATCGCCTGCAGCACGTCCCAGTCCTCGCGCGCTTCCACCCCCTCCGCCACCGACGAAAGCCCGAGCTTGCGGGCCAGCTCCAGGCTGGTCTCTATCACCGAGCGCATGCGCGGCCGTTCGGCACAGCCGTTGACGAAGCTGCGGTCTATCTTGAGCTCGGTGAAGGGGATGTTGGAGAGCTGCTGCATCGACGCATAGCCGGTGCCGAAGTCATCGATGGACAGGCCGAAGCCCTTGAGCCGCAGTCGCGTCAGCACGTCGAGCGCCTTCGCCGTCTCCTTCGCCAGCGCCGTCTCGGTGACTTCGAGGATGATGTTATGCGGCTTGCAGCCGATGGCGCACGCCTTGTCGGCAATCCTGTCCGCGATCCTGACCTCCGACAAGGACAGCATGGAGATGTTGACCGCGACATTCAGCGTGTACCCGGCCTGGGCCCACTGCGTGAGATCGGCGCATGCCTGGTCCAATACCCGGTATGTCAGAAGATCGATGAGTCCCTCCCTCTCGGCGAATGCCACGAATTCCGCCGGTGGCACTAAGCTGCCATCGGCGCGCCGCCAGCGCGCCAATGCCTCGACCCCCGCCACGCGCCTGCCGGCGCATTCCACCTTGGGCTGGTATTCCACATAGATCTCCCCGCTGCGCAGCGCTTCGCGCATGGTGGCGATGGAGATCTCGGCGGCTGCGCTGGCCTTGTGTTCCGCATCCATCGCCTTGTAGCGCAGCACGAGCTGCGCCAGCCGCTGCGGCGACAGCGGTTTCGGGATGGCGCCCAGCACCTGCAGGCCGTAAGCCCGCGCCATGGTTTCCACCGATTGCAGCAGAGCGGGATCCAGGCCGCTGGCGATGATGACCGCCCGGGCGAGGTGCCATTCGGCCAGGTGCCGGATCAGCTCGACGCCGTCCATGATCGGCATGCGCAGGTCCGTCACCACGAGGTCCATCGGCTCGCCGCTCTTGAGCAGCGCCAGCGCGTGCTCTCCGTTGACCGCCTCCTGGATGTTGTTCGCGCCAAGATTGCCGAGAATGCGGTGCAGCCGGTGCCGCGACAACTCATCGTCGTCGACGATCATCACCTTCACGGTCTGCAAGTTCATGGGTGCTTCCTGCTGCAACACCGCATCCGGCAGTCCCTCCGCTTCGCCACGGTGTTGCCGATCCGGAGGGCGGCGGATTGCCGGGTTACAGGTGGTAAGCGCTGACCAGGTTCCAGATCACCCCGGTGGCGGACAGGTTGGTGCTGGTCTTGCCGATGATGGGCACCGGCAGGTACTGCCAGCCTCCGGGCCAGGCGTGGCCGCCGCCGTTCACCGTGTACAGCTCGAGCGGAGCGCCTCCGCCGCAGCCGGCGAAGGTCTCCAGTTCGATGCTGGTGCCGTCGTTGTTTATCACCGGCAGCGCCGTGGTGCCGGGCGAGGTGCAGCCCTGCAGGCCGGCCCAGTAGGAGACGGCCTGCGCGGCGGATTCAATGTCGCTGAGCGAGCCCCAGCCCTGGTAGGGCACGATCGGGTCGGTGGTGCCGAGGATGAAGAGCTTGGGCCGCTGCACGGCGGGTGAACAGTTCTTCATCAGGCCAGTGCGGATGGTGGCGGACACCATGCCGAAGCCGGCGATCTTGTCGGACAGCTCGCAGGCGAGGCGGTCGGTCATGAAGCCGCCGTTGGAAATCCCGGCGGCATAGACGCGGGTGGCGTCGATGCCGCCCGCCGCCACCAGCGTATCGATCAGCTGCGAGATGAACTGCACGTCGTCGTCGTTACCGGTGGTGGGGTCGTCGTTCCAGGAGTCGTTGATGCCCTGCGGCATCACCGCCCAGAAACCCTGCGCGGAGACGTACCCGGCCACCTGCGCGAGGTTGGCCATCCCCGCGGCGGTACCGCCGACACCGTGCAGCAGCAACAGCAGGGGGGCGCTGGGTGGGGCCGGGTCGGGACGCAGCACCACGTAGTTGCGGCTCGTCCCGTTCACCGTGATGGTCGCGTTGTAGGCGGTCTCCCCGGGCGTGGCGATGACGTAGGTTCCGTTGACGCGGATCAGCGTTTCCTGGAGCGTGCCGCCGGTCGGGGGGATCAGCAGGCCGGTCACCGGATCGATCAGAGGCTGGCTGACGGTCTGCGTAGTCGCCAACAGTGTTCCGAAAAGCTGCTTCATCGCATGGTCCGCGCTGCTCTGCGTGCCGGCCGCAGAGCTTTGTGTAGCTTGGCCGGCGGAAAGGTCGGCCGCGACGGACAGCAACATGCCGAGTACAACGGCAGACATGCACCTCCTGTGCATAAATCCTCCCTGCGCTTGTTTGAACTGAGTTCTGCTTACTGGGTAAGAACCAACCCTGAATACCAATGCCCCACAGGAGACCCTTTTGTCACCTATCCTTCGATAGGATCGAGCTCTCTGTGCGGATTCCGCCAGGGTGACCTGGCGGCGGTCGGCTCCGGCTGGTGCATGAGCAGCCCGTTCCAACAGTCGTGGGGCTGGCTGGTCCCTGACGCTGGGGTGGACGCCGGAGACGACCGGAGGTGGTGTGCCCGCGAATCGGGCTGCTGCTCAGCCGCGCAGGATGCCGTGTGCCCGCGCGGCGCGCAGGGCGGCGGTGCGACTGCGCACGCCGAGCTTGCTGTACAGATTGTGCAGGTTCCACTTGACGGTGCCTTCCACCACGAAGCAGCGCGCGGCGATCTCGGCGTTGCTCAGCCCTTGGTCGAGCAGCGACAGGATCTGCCGCTCGCGCCGGTTGAGCGGCTGGACCGGGGCCTCGCCGGCCGCGGCCTGGCGTGTCGTTGCGGCGTCGACGGCGGCGACGATCTGTTCCGCCTGGCGGGCCTCGGGCCGCATCCGCGCCGCCACGTCGCAGGTCCTCAACCAGCGGCGCAGCAGCCCGTGCACCTGCGGGCCTTCGTCGACGAATACGCGGACGTAGTTTTCCGCCACGGCCAGGGCGAGTGCCTCGCGCAGCATGTCGAAAGCGGCGGTCTCGTCGTCGCACCGGTCCGCGGTCACCGCGGACAGGATCAGCAGCTCGCACAGCTTGAAGTCCTGCTTGGCGCCTCGGGTATGGGCGAGCAGCGGGGCCAGCAGGTCGCGGGTGCGACCTGGATCGCCGGCGGCCAGAGCCAGCCGCGCGTGCAGGCGCCTGGCCCGGTCCCATTGCAGACCGTCTGTCCTGGGCGAGTCGGGTACCAGCCCGGCGGCTTCCGCGGTGTACCGGGCCTGGTCGGTGGCGCCGCTGCGTGCAAGGATCAGCGCCCGTTCGGCGATCAGGCTCAGAGACAGGCGCGGAAACTCGCGCTGCAAGCCACAGCGCTCGCCTTCGGACAGGACGTCGAGGGCCGCGCCGAGGTCGCCGGCGGCGGCGCGCACCCGCGCTGCCGCGGTGAAGCCAAGCACGATGGTGTCGACCACACCCTGGTCGGGCAGCAGCGGCAGGGCCTCGTCGAGGATGTCGCGGGCGGCCGACAGCTCGTTGCGCTCGTAGCGCACGAACGCTTCGACGCCGCGCAGCATGGCGCGCTGTCCGCCGAGCCCGGCGGCGGAGCCGCATCCCTCCAGGCCATGACCAACTTCCGCCAGCGCATCGCGGTGGCGCCCGAACTTGACCATCGCCAGCGCGCCCAACACGCGGACCCAGGCGGTGCCGTAGCCCGACTGCGCCTTGTTGAAGCCGGCGTGCGCTTCGCGCAACGCCGCGCGCGTGCCGGCGATGTCGCCGATGCACTTGAGATAGAAGCCGTGGGTGCCCCAGGCGACGCCGACCTGGAATGAGGCCTCGTCGCGGTGACGCTGCAGCCAGTCGTAGGCATGTCTGCCGGCGCTTTTGTGATCGTCGCGCAGCGCGTAGATTGCCGCCTGTTGCAGCTGGGTCTCGTCCGCCGCTTCCGCGTCGACAGTGGCGGCGAGCGCGCGCCGCAGCCGCTCCTGGGCCGCGGCGAAGTGGCGCTGGAAGATGAGGGCCCAGGCTGCCATGCGGTCCAGCCGGGGCTCGTGGCGGGCGGCGGCGCATTCCCATTGCTCCACCAGCTCGAGCAGCGTCTGGTGCTGTCCCAGCTTGAAAATGAGCGTACCGGCCAGTTCGAGCAGCCAGTCGTGCGCTGCCTGCAAGTGCTCCGGTCCCGCTTCCAGCAGCAGCCGCACGGCAACCGTACCGGTGCCGTGCAGCCAGTACCAGCGCGCCGCCGCCGGCAGCAGCCGGGCCTTGTCGCCGCCGCGCTCCGCCGTCAGTACGCGAAGCACAGCCTCGCACATCACCGGGTGCAGGCGCACCGACGGATCGTTGGCGGCTTCGTCCTGCTGCACGATGCCGAGCGCGAACAGGCGCGGCAGCACCGCGTCGGGGTCGGCCTGGGAAGGGGCGAGGGCGCGCAGGAGACCCCGCGGAGCGTTGCCGACACACGCCAGCATCCACAGGATGTCCCGTTCCGCCGGCTGCAGCCGCGCCAGGAATCGTTCGTAGATGTATTCCCGTACCGGGCCGAGTCGGGCGATGCTGCCTGGCAGGTGCGGTCCGCTTTCGGGGATCGCAAGGGCCAGCTGCACCAGGGCCGGCCAGCCCTGCGTGGCGCGGGCCAGCCAGTCCAGCTGCTGCGCGCTCGGCTGATGGTTGCGCAGCCTGGCCAATGCCTCGACTTCGTCGCGCGTCAGTGCCAGCGCGCTGGCGCCGATCCAGCAGACCTTGCCGCGCGCCGTCAGTTCACCCAGGCCGACGTCGAGCGCCAGGGGTTGCATGGCGATGAAGATCCGCAGGTGCGGCCCGGTCCCGAGCAGGAGGCGCCGCAGGTAGAGCCGGCTGGGACTGCCGGCGAGTTCGTGGGCGTCGTCAAACACCAGCCATAGGGGCTGCGGGCTGCCGGAGAGCTGCTCGGCGACCTGGGCGAACCGCTCGGCGTGGTCCGCCTCCTCGTCAAGCACCGCCTCACGCTGCAGGGATAGCGGTCCACGCAGCGACACCATGAGCTTCTCCAGGAACACCGTCGGATCGCGCGCGCCTTCGTCGAGCGACATCCACACGCAGCGGTGTCCCGCGGGCGCACGGCGCAGCCAACTGCGCGCCAGCACGGTCTTGCCATACCCCGAGGGGGCTTCGGCGACCAGCACCGGCTCGCCTTTGTCCAAGGCCAGCAAGCGCCGCCGCTCGAGCTCCCTGGCGGCAGTGCTATGGAAAGCGACGGCATGCGTTGCGACCAAGCGGTCGGCGTCCATTCCTTCTTTTCCCTGAGCCAATCCTTTGACTCGTAAATACCAATGCGGCAAGTCAAGTTGCTTGTCAAGCCTTGCTGCCACGACGTTCGAGCTTTAGTTGCTGTTGGAGGATGCACGAGCAGAATGCCCCATTATTCCCATGGTGGGACCTCCTGCCGGCGGCTCGTGTCCGCGGCTGGCAATCTCCACCGAGGCAGGCCGGTTGCGATGCCGGCACGGTCGGCAGGGACAAAAAATTGACAACGTAAAATAAACGTCGTTAAATGTTTCCATGCCGATGCCCCAGCTATCCGAGCACGACCTGGAACAGATGCGCCGGCGCCTGTCGGCGGCGGCCCTGGACTTGTACCTGCGCGAGGGTTTCGAGGCGGTGACGCTGCGCGGTGTGGCGGCGGCGCTGGGCATCAGCCACACCCTGCCGTACCGCTATTTCGACAACAAGGACGCGCTGTTCGCGCGGGTGCGGGCGGACTGCTTCGAGCAGATGGCGCAGGCCATCATGAGCGCCGACCGGCCGGCCACCGAGCCGCTGCAGCGCTTGGCGCAGCTGGTGAACGCCTATCTCGCCTACGTGCGCGAGCACCCGCAGGAATACCGGCTGGTATTCATCCTGGACCAGCCCTCGCCGGAGCGTTTTCCGGAACTGCAGGAGGCTCGCCGCCGCCTGTTCGACTACGGTGTCGGGATCATCCGTCGCTGCGTGGAGCAGGGCACGGTCAAGGGCGATCCGCGCGACCTCATGCACCTGGGCTGGGCTGGCATGCACGGCCTGATCAGCCTGCACGTCGGCGGCCAGCTGGTGCACGGCCGCCGCTTCGAGGACTTGCTGCAGCCGTTGCTGCAGGCCCTGTTCGGGCCGGGCTGGGGCGGGGCGGGGCTGCAACTTCAGATCGAGCCGGCGGCAGCCGGGCCGAAGGAGGAAACACATGAACGACGTCATTCAGTACGCGCAGCTTCCCGCACCCGTACGCGCTGAGGTGCAGCGTCTGTCGCGCGCACCGGCGGTGGCTTGGCCGACGCTGCTGCTGGGCCTGTGCTGCATCGCCGGCTACCTGGCTTCGGACTGGCTGGGTTGGACCCGCGTGATCCCCCTGTGGGCCGCGGCACTGGTCAACGGCGTGATGGGCTATTGCGCGTTCAGCGTGATCCACGACTCGATCCACCGCGCCGTCTCCACCCGCGTGCGGCTCAACGACTGGGCGGCGCGGCTGATCCTGCTGCTGGAAACGCCGTGGGTGAACCTGGAGCTGTTCCGCTGGGCCCACATCCAGCATCACCGCCATTCCGGCGGCGGGCGCGACCCGGACCAGTGGGTGCAGGGGCCCTGGTGGCAGCTACCGCTGCGCTGGATGTTCATCGATGTCTTTTACCTGTACTACGTGGTCGCCCGCGGCGACGCGGTGGCGCGCAAGCACTTCCGCAGCACGCGGCGCTACGCGGCGGTGTGCGCGGTATTGGCCCTGGCGCTGACCGCGCTGGGCCATGGTCCCGAGGTGCTGATGCTGTGGCTGATCCCCTCGCGCATCAGCCAGCTCCTGCTGGGCTTCGCCTTCTTCTGGCTGCCGCATGCGCCGCACGACACCGCGCAGGCGGACAACTTCACCCGCGCCACCACCGTCCGCCTCGGTCACGAGTGGCTGTTGAGCCCCTTGCTGCAATGGCAGAACTACCATCTCATCCACCACCTGCTGCCGGCCACGCCGTTCTACAACAACCGCAGGCTGTGGCTGCTGCTGGAGCCGCAACTCCGCCGGCATGAGCTGGCGATCCAGCACGGCTTCGCCATCCAGCCGACGATCCACCCGGCACAACAGGGAGCGTGACCGTGCGCAAGTGGCGTTGCCGCTATTGCTCCCACGTCTACGACGAGGCTGTCGGCGATCCCGACAGCGGCATCGCCCCTGGCACGCGCTTCGAGGACCTCCCCGACAACTGGATGTGTCCCGAGTGCGGCGCCGCCAAGGCCGATTACGAACCCGACGAATAGTATGTTTGCCGGCGCGGCCGGCTTCAGGTAGTCATTTCGGACGATGCCGCGTCCCCGGTTTTCTGTGAAAAAGTCCTCCTCACTTCACCGGCTTTCGCTGTGGCCAGGCCCTGCGGCGGCGGTAATAACCCATTCGAGGTCAGGAGGACGCAGTGCAGACCCAAGCCCAAAAAGCCACGCCGCCGGTCACGCCGCAAGTGCTGGTGCAACGCGCCCGCGAGCTGGTGCCCGTGCTGGCGGCGCGTGCCGCCAAGACCGAGGAACTGCGGCGGGTGCCGGACGAGACCGTCGCCGAGATGCAGGAGGCGGGCCTGTTCCGCGTGCTGCAGGCCAAGCAGTATGGCGGCTACGAGATGGATCCGCAGGTGTTCTACGACATCTGCATGACGCTGGCCGAGGGCTGCATGTCCACCGCCTGGATCTACGGCGTGATCGGCGTGCACAACTGGCAGCTCGCCTGCTTCGATCCGCGCGCCTCGGCCGACGTGTGGAAGGACAGCACCTCGGTGCTGGTGGCCTCGACCTACATGCCCAAGGGGCAGGTCAAGCCGGTGGACGGCGGCTTCCGCTTCAGCGGGCGCTGGGGCTTTTCCAGCGGCATCGACCACTGCCAGTGGGTACTGCTGGGCGGGCTGATCTTTCCGCCTGACGGCAAGGGGCCGCCGGAGTACCGCACCTTCCTGGTGCCGCGCAGCGACTTCGAGGTGATCGACACTTGGCACGTGATGGGCCTCAAGGGCACCGGCAGCAAGGACATCGTGGTGAAGGACGCCTTCGTGCCGGAATACCGCACGCACAAGGCCACGGACGGCTTCATGGGCACCAACCCCGGCCGCGACACCTTCACCGCCGATATCTACAAGCTGCCGTTCGGCCAGATCTTCGTGCGCGCGGTGTCCTCGGCGGCGATCGGCGGTCTGCAGGGCGCGCTCAACAGCTTCGTGGAGTTCGCCAAGGTGCGCGTCGGCGACATGGGCAACAAGACCTCGGAGCAGGCGCCGGCGCAGCTCGCCGCCTCCGACGCGGCACTGGCCGTCGACGAGATGAAGCTGGTGCTGAACCGCAACTTCGACGTGTTGATGGACAAGATCCGCAACAAGCAGCCGCTGGACGACATCCGTCAGCGCCTGCACTTCCGCCACCAGGCGGCGCAGGTGGTGGACCGCTGCGCGCGCCACGCCTACCAGCTTTTCTCCGCTTGCGGCGGGCGTGGCATCTTCACCGACTTCCCGCTGCACCGCTACCTGCTGGACATCTACGCGGCCCGCGCGCACTACGCCAACAACCCGGAGCAGTTCGGCCGCAACTACGGCGGCGTGCTGCTGGGCAGGGAAAATACGGACTATTTCCTGTGAGTACGCTGATGGGCGCAACTCAAAAACCGGGCGACACGGAGAAACAGTTCGACGTGATCGTGGTCGGTTCCGGCGCGGGCGGCATGACCGCGGCGCTGTGCTGCCAGGCGCAGGGCCTGTCGGCGCTGGTGATCGACAAGTCCGACAGGTACGGCGGCACCAGCGCGGTGTCCGGCGGCGGCATCTGGATCCCCTGCAACGAGGACATTCCGCGCGTCGGCGGCACCGATTCCTTCGAGGAGGCGCTCACCTACCTGAAGTTTCTGATCGGTGACGCGGTACCGCAGAAGCGCATCGAGGCTTATATCCGTAACGCCGCCGGCATGGTGCGCTTCATGCGCGAGCGGTTCGGCATCGGTTTCCGCGCGGTCAAGCGCTACCCCGATTATTTCCCGGACAAGCCGGGCGGCAAGCCCGGCTATCGCACCATGGAGCCGGCGGAGTTCGACGCCGCGCTGCTCGGCGACGAGTTGAACCGCCTGCGCGAGCCCTACAAGGGCACCCTGCTGATGGGGCGGGTGTCGATGGACCAGGTGGAGGCGCACACCCTGTTCACGCGCGGCCCGGGCTGGCTGTGGCTGACGCTGCGCATGATGCTGCGCTACTGGTTCGACTTCGCCTGGCGCCGCCGCACCGCGCGCGACCGCCGCATGACGCTGGGGCAGGCGATGATCGCGGCGCTGCGCCACGCCATGGCGCAGAAGAACGTGCCGCTGTGGCTGCAGACGGGGCTGGAGTCGCTGATCACCGAAAACGGCCGCGTGGTGGGCGTTAATGTGGAGCAGGGTGGCAAGCGCCTGCGCCTGCTGGCCCGCCATGGCGTGATCCTGGCCTGCGGCGGCTTCGAGGCGAACCAGCAGATGCGCGAGCAGTACCTGCCCAAGCCGACCAGCCACAGCTGGACCGCGGCGCCGCCGATCAACCATGGCGACGGTATCCGCGCCGGCCAGGCGCTGGGTGCGGCCACCGCTTTCATGGACCTGACCTGGGGCTCGCCCACGGTGGGCGTGCCGGGCGCGTCCGCGCAGTGCGGCATCTTCGTCGAGCGCGGCTTGCCGGGCTGCGTGGTGGTGAACCGGCTGGGCCGGCGCTTCGTCAACGAGGCCTGCCCCTACACCGAGTTCGTCTACGCCATGTACGCCGACCACGCCAAGACCGGCGGCAGCGTACCGTGCTGGATGGTGTTCGACGCCACCTTCCGCAGGAAATACCCGATGGGCCCGATGCTGCCGGGTAGCGTGCAGCCGGATTCGCGCCTGCCGGCGAGCTGGCAGGGCAGCGTGTATTACCGCGCTGGCAGCCTGAGTGAGCTGGCAGGCAAGATCGGGGTCGATGCCGCAGGCCTGGAGGACACGGTGCGGCAGATGGGGGAGTTCGCACGCCAGGGCAAGGACCCTCAGTTCGGCAAGGGCGACAACGTGTTCGACCGCTACTACAGCGATCCCGGCGTCAAACCCAATCCCTGCCTGGGCCCGATCGAGAAGGCGCCGTTCTACGCCGTGCGCCTCGACCCGGGCGAGCTCGGCACCAAGGGCGGCCTGCTCACCGACGAGTCGGCGCGGGTGCTGCGCGAGGATGGCAGTTCGATCGAGGGGCTGTACGCCATCGGCAACTGCTCGGCGGCGGTGATGGGCCGCACCTATGCCGGGCCCGGCGCCACCCTGGGTCCCGCCATGACCTTCGGCTACATCGCGGCGCACGAAATCGCCAAGAACGCGGCGGCCTGGCCCAAGCCTTCGGGAGTGGCCGCGGCCGCCTGAAAAAAAGCGCCGGCGGCGTGTCCGCCCGGCAAAACGGAGGCGCGAAACCGACATGGGCAAGCTGAGCGGCAGGGTCGCGCTGGTGACCGGCGCGGGGCAGGGCGTGGGTAAGGGCATCGCCAGCGCGCTCGCCCAGGAAGGCGCGGCGGTGGTGTTGACCGGCCGCACGCTGGCCAAAGTGCAGCAGGCGGCCGCCGCCATCGGGGCGCAGGGCGGGCGAGTCCTGGCGCTTGAGTGCAACGTCAAGGAAGCGGTCTCGCTCGAGCGCTGCGTGGCCGAGACGGTGCGGCAGTTCGGCGGCCTCAACATCCTGGTCAACAACGCCCAGGAGGTGCCGCTGGGCACCCTCGCCGAGGTCACCGAGCACGCCTTCGCCGCGGGCTGGGAATCGGGTCCGCTGGCCACCTTCCGACTGATGAAGCTGTGCCATCCGCATCTCCGGAACGGCGGCTGCATCGTCAATCTCGCCAGCCCCGCCGCGATGCGCTGGGACGCCAGCGGCTATGGCGTCTACGCCGCGGTCAAGGAGGCGATCCGCTCGCTGACCCGCGCCGCCGCCTGCGAGTGGGCCAAGGACGGCATCCGCACCAATGCGATCCTGCCGCTGGCCAATTCGCCGGGCATGGAGTGGTGGACGCGTGAGCGCCCGGCCGAGGCGGCTGCCTTCATCGCCACCGTGCCGATGCAGCGGGTCGGCGACTGCGAGGCCGACATCGGCCGCTTCGTCGCCACGCTGTGTTCCGATGACTGCCGTTATGTCAACGGCCAGAGCATCGCCGTCGATGGCGGGCAGGCTTACCTTGGCTGATGGAGTCATCCCGATGAGTGTGCCGTCGCCGTTCGATCCCTTCCGCATCGGCCCGCTGCAGCTGCGCAACCGCTTCATCAAGGCCGGCGCCAACGAGGGCATGGCCAAGGGCGGGGTGCCGTCGAAGATGCTGGTGGAGCACCACCGCTCCATCGCCGCCGGCGGCGCGGCCATGACCACGGTGGCCTACTGCGCGGTCAGCGCCGACGGCCGCACCTTCGTCGACCAGGTCCAGTTCGAGCCGGGCGCGGTGAAGCACCTGCGGGTGCTGACCGACGCCGTCCACCGCGAGGGCGCGGCGGCCTGTGCCCAGATCACCCACGGCGGCGCCTTCAACTTCCTGCCCAGGCTCAGCACGCGCTATCCGCGCAGCTCCAGCGGCGGCTTCAACGCCGCCGGTGTGATCAGCGGGCGCCTGTTCAAGGTGGGGATGACCCCCGACGACCTGGAACGTACCGCCAACGAATTCGCCAACGCCGCCCGGCTGGCGCGCGACGCCGGCTTCGATGCGGTCGAAATCCACATGGGCCACGGCTACCTGCTGAGCCAGTTCCTGTCGCCGGCCTACAACAAGCGCCGCGACCAGTACGGCGGTGGCCCCGCCGGGCGCGCCCGCTTCCCGGCGATGGTCCTGCGCCGTGTGCTCGACGCGGTGGGCCACGACCTGGCCGTGACCTGCAAGATCTGCGTCACCGAGGGCTTCAAGCGCGGCGCCACCGCCGAGGACGCCGCGGTGGTGGCCGGCGTGCTGGAGCGCGAAGGCGCGCACCTGCTGGTGCTGAGCGGCGGTATGAACGTGGAGGCGCCGTGGGCGATCTTCGGCAGCCCGATGCCGCGCGCCGCCACCGAGACGGTGCAGAACCCGGTGATCCGCCTCTCCACCCGCATCCTGCGCCTGTGGGAACCCAAGATCTCGTTCCACGAGATGTACTTCATGGAGCACTCGCGCAAGGTGCGCGCGGCGGTGCGCATGCCGCTGGCCTACCTGGGCGGCGCCAAGTCCATGGACGGCGTGCGGCAGGCGATGGCGGAGGGCTTCGACTGCGTGGTGATGGCGCGGGCGCTGATCCACGATCCCGACCTGATCAACAAGTTCCGCAGCGGCGCGGCCACCCGCTCGGGCTGCACCGCCTGCAACGAATGCGTGGTGATGATGTACACACCCGGCGGCACCAGCTGCGTGCTGAAGCCGCCCAACGACGCCGAGCTGAACCGGACGCCGGCGGCGGCGTAGCGCTTCTTTGCCTCTCCCCCTGGGAGAGGCCGCGCCAAGGCGCGGGTGAGGGCGCGCCGTATCAACGAGCGCAAATCTTTCCAGCCCAGCGCCCTCACCCCTGCCCCTCTCCCAGAGGGAGAGGGAACTGTGCATTGGCCGCGGCGAGAGCATCGTAGCCGAACAGCTCGTCGGCCAGCTGCGCCCCCTTCATCGATACCAGCGGCGCCGCCAGGTTGCGCAGCCAGGCCGTGCCGCCGCGCAGGTGGTAGAGCGTGCGGTTGCGGCGCGAGGCAAGCTGCACCATCGCCGTGCGCGCGCGGCGCAGGTTTTCGTAGCGATCGAGCCCCGACTCGACGGGCGTCGCGCCGCCGAGGCATTGGCCGAGGACGGCGGCGTCCTCGATCGCCATGCAGGCGCCCTGCGCCATGAACGGCAGCATCGGATGACAGGCGTCGCCGAGCAGGGACACTCTGCCGCGGCCCCAGCGCGGCAGCGGGTCGCGGTCGTACAAGGCCCACTTGAAGCAGCTCCCGGGATCCGAGGCGGCGATGATCGCGCGCACCGTCGGGTTCCAGCCGGCGAAGCGTTCGACCAGCTCCCGTTTGTCGCCGCGCTCGGTCCAGGACTCCACGCCCCATTCGCCGCGTTCGATCACGGCGACGAAGTTCAGTTCCCGGCCGCCGCGGACGAAGTAGTGCACGAAATGCGCGCCGGGCCCCATCCAGTTGGCCGCCACCGGCCGCACCTCGACTCCGCGCAACGCCGGCGTCGGCACGATCCCGCGCCAGGCTACGCAGCCGGTGAAGCGCGGGCTCTCGGCGCCGAACAGGGCCGTCCTGACGGCGGACTTGATGCCGTCGGCGCCGATCAGGATATCGCCGCCGTGGCGCCGGCCGTCGTCGAGCAGGGCGGTAGCGCTGTCAGCGTCCTGAGCGACGTTGCCGCAGCGTGCGTTCAGGTGCAGCTCGATGCGTGCGTCCCGCCCCACCGCCTCGCTCAGCACGGCGTGCAGGTCGGCACGGTGCACGTGCAGGTAAGGTGCGCCGTAGCGCTGCAACGCCGACTCGCCGAGGGGGCTGTCGAAGATGCGCCTGCCGGTCCTCCAGTCGCGCATTTCGATCGCCTCGGGGCGGAATGCGATGGCCGCCAGCGCGTCCGCCAGTCCGAGTGAGTGGAGGATCCTCGATGCGTTGGGGCCGATCTGCAGGCCGGCGCCGACTTCCCGCAGCGCCGGGGCCTGTTCGAGCACGGTGACGCGCAGATCCCGGCGCGCCAGCGCGAGGGCCGCCGCAAGGCCGCCGATGCCGCCGCCGACGACGACGGCGTGGTGTGGTCGAATCATGCCGCAAGGATCCCGGGTGATGGGTTCGAGCTTTGCCCGACCTTAACCCGGCCGGCCGCCCGGGTCGAGACGCCTGATATTGGACCGGCGGCTTCGGACGCCACTTATCAGCCGGCCCTCTTCGGCGGGTTGCCCGGCGCGGGGCGGCGGGCAAGAATCCGGCGGCAGGCGCCCGGCGTCTGCGGTAGCACCCACACAAACTGCTGGAGGAGAACATGTACAAGAAGATAGCCGCAGTATCGTTCCTGGCCGCGCTCACGGGTCTGACCGCGCCGGCGGGCGCGGACGACAAGCCATACAAGGAAGGATCGGTCACCGAGGTCGCCTGGATCCGCGTCAAGGACGGCAAGATGAACGATTACGTCACCTACTTGAACGGAGCCTACAAGCAGGAGATGGAGGCGGAGAAGAAAGCCGGGATTATCACCGACTACCGCGTCTACGAGGTGGCGCCGCGCCGTCCGGAAGACGCCAACCTGATCCTGACCACCACTTACCCGAACTATGCCGCCCTGGACCGTACGGCGGAGATCGACGCCATCGCGGTCAAGGTGGAGGGCAGCCTCAAGGCCACCGACCAGGGTGTCGTGGACCGCGGCAGCATCCGCACCATCCTCGGCTCGGAGCTGATCCAGGAACTGATCCTCAAGTAAGGTGCCTGCTGCGCTGTACCAGGGCCGGGGCGATGCCGGCCCTTTTGTTTGCGGCAGGGCGCGCGGGTAGGGGCTGCTGCAGGCGCGCCGTCTTCAGGAATGGCTGGTCGCGGCCAGGGATCACCCTGAGCCAGGCCCCAGTCCGCCACCAGACCCTGCCGGGAGCCCCGCCGCCATGCGCAAATCCTCCATTCTCCGGTCCCTGCTGTGCACGGCCGCCGTCGTGTTCGTCGTCGGTGCGGGCACGGTGACAGCCGATCCCGCTCCGGCGAAGTTCCGCCTGGAGGAGGCCACCATCACCCAGATCCAGGCCGCGATCCTGAACAAGCAGATCACGACCGTGGGGCTGGTGGAGGCCTACCTGAAGCGCATCAAGGCCTACAACGGCACCTGCGTGAAGGAGCCGAAGGGCATGCTCGGGCCGATCGAGACGATTCCGCACGCGGGCCAGCTCAACGCCCTGATGACCCTCAATCTGCGCCCGGCGGCGCGCAGGAAATGGGGTTTCGACGAGCGCAAGGCGCGCAGCATGACCGACAAGGCCGACAGCGCTCCGAACATGCCGGATGCCCTGGAAGCGGCCAGGGAGCAGGACCGCCAGTTCGCCAAGACCGGCAAGCTGGTCGGACCGCTGCAGGGAGTGGTGATGGCGGTCAAGGACCAGTACGACACCGCCGACATGCGCACCACCGACGGCGCAGACGCCTTCTATACCAATGACCGGCCGCCGGAGGACGCCACTTTCGTGCAGCACTTGCGCGCGGCCGGTGCCATCATCCTGGCCAAGGCCAACATGGCGGAATACGCCGCCGGCGGCGCGCGCAGCGCCTTCGGCGGCACCGCCTGCGACCCCTATGACACCACGCGTTCGCCCAACGCCTCCAGCTCCGGGTCCGGCACCTCGGTTGCCGCCAACCTGGTGACCTGCGCCATCGCCGAGGAATCCAGTTCCTCCATCCGCGGGCCGGCGGTGGCGAACAACGCGGTGGGCATCGCGCCGACCGTCGAGCTGGTGAGTCGCAAGGGGATGATCCAGATCGGCATCCACACTCGCGTCGGACCCATCTGCCGCACGGTGGAGGATGCCGCGCGCATCCTCGACGTGATCGCCGGCTACGATCCCAAGGACCCGATCACCGTGTTCGGCGTCGGCCGCATGCCGGACAAGGCTTACGCCAGCTATGCCGGCGCCAAGCGCCTCGACGGCGTGCGCATCGGCGTGCTGCGCGAGTACATGAACAAGAAGCTGTTCACGCCGGCCGATGCGGAGAGCATCGACATCGTCGACCGCGCCATCGGGGACCTGCGCAACCTGGGCGCCACCATCGTCGACCCGGGTCCGGAAGGCGCGCTGTTCCAGGGCTGCGTCAGCCGGCTCGCGCCGGCGCTGCGCAACGCATCGATGGCCAAGCAGCTGCCCAAGCTGTTCCCGGTGGACGACAAGGGCAAGCCCACCACCGACCAGGTGACGACGCTGGTCGACCTGGCGATGGACCCCTCCAAGGTTCCGGACAACATCACCATCCGCAACCTCGGCACCTCGCAGGCGCCCGGCGAGGGCAAGTTCGAGATGGACCGCTACCTGCGCACGCGCGGCGACAGCAACATCACCAGCAACACCGACCTGATCAACAAGGCCAGGTTCTACGACGACCCGCATTTCCCGGATCGCAAGAAGACCCGCGAGAACGCCGACCAGGCCATGACGTTCGATATGTCGGAGCGCATGCAGACACGCTTCGCCGTGCAGCAGATCGTGCTGGCCTGCATGCAGGAGCAGAACCTGGACGCAGTCACCTATCCCACCTCCAACCTGCCGCCGCCGCCGCTGGACGGCCCCAACCCGCCGCAGGTGAACGGCCGCGGCGTGGTGTGGACCTTCCTCGGCCAGCAAGGCTTCCCGGCGATCACGGTGCCTGCCGGGTTCACCACCGAGGTCTACGACTGGGTGCGCGATCCCTCCGTCCCGCCGCCACCGCCGCCGGCCTCCGGCGAAGGCGGGGGCGGCGGCAACCCGCGCGAAGGCGTGCGCATGCTCGACGCCAAGCCGATGCAGCTGCCGGTGGGCATCGACTTCCTGGCGCGGCCATTCGACGAGCCCACCCTGTTCCGCATCGCGTCGGCCTACGAGGCGGCGACCCGGCACCGTACGGCGCCGGCGGATTTCGGGCCGGTGGCGGGGGAGCGGTAGTTGCTTGTCATACCGGCGTAAGCCGGTATCCAGGAACTTCGACGGTGGCTCTGCCGTCTCTGGACCCCGGCTTTCGCCGGGGTGACGGCTCTTGCTTGTATCAGCGAAGCTCCTTGCGCAGCACCAGCTTCAGGCCCGACCAGACGGTCACTCACCGCGCATACCTTCACATCCACCAGGCCCAGCGGCAGCGCGGCTTCGCGGATGGTGTGCTCGGTGACCTCCGTCGCCTTCCCGGCCGTCCGTTTCGGCCAGGACACCCACGCCACGGCTGTTGGCCTGAGCCTGGCCCGGCATCGATCCAGCCAGTCCTGCAACTCCTGCCTGCTGGTGGTGAACAGGTGCACCATGTCAGTGTCCTGCGTCAGGCGCGTTCCGAACCGCACTCCCGGTGGGAGCGGGTCGAGTAGCTGCAGGTAGCCGTCCGGCGCGTTCACCGGCAGCAGCAGGCTGTCCGGTTTGATGCCGAGCTTCCTGGCCAGGGGGCTGCCGGAATAGCCGGTCATATCCGCTTCCTGTCGATGGCAGGGATTCGAGCAGGGATTGTATGCGTCGCGCGTGCGTTACTGTGCCAGGGCCGTAGCCCGGATGAAACGAAGTGGAATCCGGGGCGTGCCGTGCAAGAACCCGGATTCCGTTTCACTCCATCCGGGCTACCGTAGCTGACCCGCTTTCGTCGGGGCTGCCCCTACGGCACCTCGATCCCTTGCCCCGGCAGCGCCGGCGTGTGCAGCGGCAGGCGCCGCGCATGGGTGGTCTGCTCGAAGCTGTATCCCAGCGCCAGCAGCCTGGGCTCGCTGAAGGCGGGGCCGAAGAAGGAGATGCCCACCGGCAGGCCGTCGCCGGTGAAGCCGGCGGGCACGATCAGGTCGGGGAAGCCGGTCAGGTTGGCAATGTTGGTGGCCGAGGCGGTGCCGGCGCCGCCGCCCGCGGCTGTGCCGGCCGCGCCCTCGGCGGCGATCTGCGCCGGCCGGCGCGGCGAGGTGGGGTAGACGATGGCGTCGAGCTTCTGCGAGGCGATGACGCCCTCCACGGTGGCGCGCATCATCGGCAGGCCGTAGTCGCGCACCACGGTGTAGCGGTAGTCGTCCAGCTTGCCGCTGGAGGCCTCGCGCTTGAACAGGTTCCAGCGGCTGGGATTAGGGCCGGCGCCGTCCTCACGGGTGGACTTGAAGCCGTCGGCGCAGTCGATCATCTGGTCGATATTCTTCGGATAGTTCGGCCCGATGGTGGCGAGGTAGTCGGCGATCTGCGCGGCGAACTCGGGGTAGCGCATGGCGTTGTAGAACTCGCCCTTGGCGTCGAGCAGCCACTTCGGGTAGCGCACGTCCACCACGGTGGCGCCGGCCTTGCGCATGCTGTCCAGCCCGGCCTCGATGACCCAGTCCACGTCGGGGTCGGCGCCCATGAAGTCGCGGGCGATGCCGATGCGCGCGCCCTTGAGCGCATCCGGCTTGAGGAACTTGGTGTAGTCGGTTTCGTATTTGTCCTTGCTCTTCTGGGTGGCGGGATCGGCCGGGTCCACCCCGGTCATGGTGCCCAGCGCCACCGCCACGTCGTAGACGCTGCGCGCCATCGGACCGCCGGTGTCGAAGCTCAGAGCCAGCGGGATGATGCCGGCGCGGCTGAGCAGGCCGTGGGTCGGTTTGAGGCCGACGATGCCGTTGGAGGTGGAGGGGCCGCGGATCGAGCCGCCGGTGTCGGTGCCGAAGCCCAGCGGAGCGAAGGCGGCGGCAATCGCAACACCGGTGCCGCCGGAGGAGCCGGAAGGTGTGCGCGTCAGGTCATGCGGGTTGAGCGACTGGCCGCCCAGCGAGCTGTGGGCGCCGCCGGAGGCGAACTCGGACAGGTTGACCTTGGCCAGCACGATCGCCCCGGCCGCGCGCAGCTTCTTGACCATGTAGGCGTCGTCCGGCGGGATCGAGCCCTCCAGCAGCAGCGAGCCGCCGGTGGTGGGCAGGTCGGCGGTGTTGTAGTTGTCCTTCAGCACCACCGGGATGCCGTGCAGGGGCGAGCGCGGCCCCTTGGCCTTGCGCTCGGCGTCGAGGGCGCGGGCGATGTCCAGCGCCTTGGGGTTGAGCTTGATGATGGCGTGGACGGCCGGGCCCTTGCGATCGTAGGCATCGATGCGGGCGAGGCACATCTGCACCAGCTGCTCCGAGGTCAGCGTGCCGGCGTCGAAGGCCTTGTCGATGTCGGCGATGGTGGCGGCGTCGAAGTCGAGCCGGGCGGCGCCGGCCGGCGCCAGCACGAACAGGAACATCAGAGGGAACAGCAGGGGCAGCAGCGCACGCAGCAGGCGGGTCGTCATCGGGATCCTCGGCGCGGCGGGTTGCGGGTGCGGCCGCACCCGCCGAACCGCCGACTGAGCTTGGGACGTGGCCTGCAGCTCCGCACCCTACCTGCCGGGTGGGGTAGCCGCGGAACGTCGCCGTCTCCATCGGGGAGGGGCGCTTCCGCCCGCCGCTGCCAAGTTCTCCCATGAAACTCAGGCAATACCCGCGCAGCGCCATCCAGTGCCTGGCCGCCGCCGCCCTTTTCGCCGCGATCCCGGCCGCGCACGCCCTGGCGATCGAGGAGGCCGGCATCGCCGACCTGCAGGCGGCCTACCGCGACGGCCGGCTGTCGGTGCACCAGGCGGTGGCGGCCTACCTCGCGCGCATCGAGGCCTACGACAAGCACGGGCCGTACATCAACTCCATCATCAACCTCAACTCAAAGGCGCTGGAGGAGGCGGACCAGGAGGACGCCGTGCTCAGGGCCGGCGGCAAGCCGGCCGGGCCTTTGTTCGGCATCCCGGTGCTGGTCAAGGACTGTATCGACGCCGCCGGCATGCCGATGACTGCCGGCTTCCAGGGCTGGAAGAACTATTACCCGCCGAGCGATGCGCCGCTGGTGGCGAAGATCAGGGCGGCGGGCGGCATCATCCTGGGCAAGGCTTCGCTGTCGGAGTTCACCAACGGCGGCGGCGACAACGTCAACTCGGTGCTGCCCGGCTTCGCCCGCAACCCCTATAACACCGCCTTCGCCACCGGCGGCTCCTCCGGCGGCACCGGCGCCGCCATCGCCTCCAGCTTCGCCACCGTCGGCATCGGCACCGACACCGGCGGCTCGGTGCGCATGCCGTCCGCGCATAACGCCCTGGCCGGCCTGCGCCCGACGGTGGGCCTGGTGTCGCGCACCGGCATCCAGCCCAACGACAGCGTGCGCGACACCGCCGGCCCGATGGCGCGTTCGGTGGCCGACATGGCGATCCTGCTCGATGCCATCGCCGGCGAGGATCCGCAGGACGAGGCCACCGCGCGCGCGCGCGGCCACATCGCGAAGACTTACACCGCCGCCCTCAGGAAGGACGCGCTCAAGGGTGCGCGGCTGGGCGTGCTGCGCCAGATTTTCACCGCCAAGATCACCGACCCGCGCATCATCGCCAACTTCGACAAGACGCTGGACGAGCTGCGCGCCGCCGGCGCGGTGATCGTCGATCCCTTCAACGTGCCGGAGATCGACAACCTGCCGCGCGCGCCGCAAACGCCGGCGCGCCGCAAGGCCGACATGATCCGGTTCCTCGCCGCGCATCCCGGCATTCCCTATCCGTCGCCGCAGGCCATCGCCGAGTCGAGGCTGGCGCACCCGCTGCACCAGGCCGCCCTGGAGGCGGTGGCCGCCGCCGGCCCGCCGGAGACCGACGAGGCCACCATCAAGGGCCTGGAGATCGAGAACGCCTACCGCGCCGCCTTCACCAAGGAGATGGATGCCAACCACATCGATGCCGTCATCTTCCCCACCTGGGCGCAGCTACCGGTGGTCAACGGCGACCGCAATACCCAGTTGATGACCGAGGAGCCCAGCCCCAAAGGCGGCGTCACCGGCCTGGGCTCCAGCCTGACCTTTGTCGGCAGCACCCTGCAGTGGCCGGCGCTGTCGGTGCCCAATGGCTACCTGGGGGAGGGGCTCCCGGTCGGATTGCAGATCCTCGGCCGCGCCTGGGACGAATCCCGCATTATCGGTTATGCCTACGCCTACGAGCAGGCCACGCACCACCGCCGCCCGCCGCCGACGGTGCCGCCGCTGGGGCCGAAGGCGGAGTAGGGCGCCGCTCGCTCACCAGACCGGCGCAAGCCGCGATCCGGACGCGGGTCTCAGACCCGCGCTTCCAGCACCATCACGGCGTCGCCGCCCTTGGTGCCCGCGTACTCCTGCGTCTCCCGGATCGAGCCGGTGCGGTGCATGAGGATGTCGCCGAAGCCGCATTGCCGCATCACCTCGGGGACTTCGTCGGCGCTCTTGAAGTGCACGTGCATGCGGCCGCGCACGAAAGCCGAGATCATGGCGCCGAGCACTGCCGCCGGCAGGTTGACATTGTGTTCCCGCAGGTAGAGGTCGTTGAAGTAGACGCCTTGCGGGAAGCGCCGCAGCGCGGCGGCGATGCGGCGCCACACCGCGCGGGCGGTGTCCGGATCGAGGTAGTTCATCAGCCCCTCGGTGACCACCGCCGTGCCGACCTTGGGGTCGAGGCCGGCGGCGAGAACGTCCAGCGAGCGCGGTCCGGCCTCGGCCAGGGCGTCCAGCTCGACCACCCGGTGGCCCGGAGTCAGCAGGCCGCCCTGTTCCAGCAGCCTGCGCTTGAGCACGACCATGTGCGGCAGGTCGGTCTCGACGTAAGTCAGGCGCGCACCGTAGCGGCGCTTGAAGTCCCAGCCGCGCGGCGACAGGCCGGCGGCGATCTCGATCACCTGGCCGACGCGGCCCTCGTCGATGGCGCGGCTCAGCATGGCGTCGATGCCGCGGTGGCGCGCCAGCATCAGCGCGGTCATGGAGAAGCCGCCGATGCGCTGCACCGCAGCCAGCACCGGCCGCATGAAGCCGTCGATGCGCCGGCCTTCCGCCGTGGCCAGGGCCGGGTGGGACAGGCCGTGGCGGTACCAGAAGTAGCCGGTGGCGTAGGCGGTGGGGCTGATCCGTTCCGAAGAGACCGGGGCTGCGGTGACCACGCTCAGACTCCGGGCGCGCCCGGGAAGCCGGTGTAGTAGAAGCCCGCCAGCATGCCGCCGTCGACCGCGATCTCGGCGCCGCACAGGTAGGAGGAGTCGTCGCTGGCCAGGAACAGGCTGGTCTTGGCGACCTCCGCCGGCTCGCCCACCCGCTGCAGCGGCACCATGGTGTAGCGCTTGTTGACCTCGGCGCGGGACTCGCCATAGGGGTTGCCCATCGCCGTGTCGATGCCGCCGGGATGGATGGAGTTCACCCGCACGCCCTTGTGGCCGAACTCCATCGCGGCGGCGCGGGTCAGGCCGCGCAGGCCCCACTTGCTGGAGGCGTAGGCGCCGATGCCGTTGGCCGCCTTCATGCCGTCGACGGAGGAGACGTTGACGATGGAGCCGCGGCCGCGTTCGACCATGTGCGGCGCCACCGCCTTGATGCCGAGGAACGAGCCCATCAGGTTGATGCCCAGCACGCGTTCGAAGTCGGCCTTGGTGGTGTCGAGCAGGGTCTTGAACAGCAGCACGCCGGCGTTGTTGATCAGCACGTCGACGCCGCCGAAGCTATCCAGCGCGCGCCGCACGGTGACCTGCCAGCTCGCCTCGTCGGACACGTCGTGGCGCTGGAACACGGCGTCGGCGCCGATCTCCTGCGCCAACGCGGCGCCTTCGCTCTCCAGCACGTCGGCGATCACCACCCTGGCGCCTTCCGCCGCGAACAGGCGTGAAGTCGCCGCGCCCATGCCGCGCGCGCCGCCGGTGACGATGGCTACCTTGCCCTGCAGTCTGGCCATGCCGCTTCTCCTCGATTGGTCTTCAAAGTTCCCTCTCCCCCTGGGAGAGGGCCAGGGTGAGGGCGCGCCGTATCGATGCAGTGCGCATTGCATCGATACGGCGCGCCCTCACCCGCGCTTTCAGCGCGGCCTCTCCCAAAGGGAGAGGCAATTCGATTGCCCCTATTCCACCACCGCCGGGTGCGCCTGCACCGGCCCGCCGAGCATGGGGCGGTGCGAGGGCGGCTGCTTGCCGTCGATGTCGGTGATGCCGTACTCGAGCGCCAGTTCGGCGCCGACGAAGACCTGGCCGGATTTCTCCATGCGGTGCGGATCGAGGTAGAGGGCGGAGACGACGCGGCCGGTGAATTCCGGGTTCTCGGCGATGTCCCAGAAGCCGGCGTACTTGGCGGCGTCGGCGTCCATCACCCGCCGCGTGCGGTCGGTCTTGAGCATGCCCATCCAGATCGACACCGCGGCCACGTCGTACTTGCGCAGGTCCACCGCCATGTCCTTGGCGAACTTGTCGACGCCCACCTTCTGCGCACCGTAGGCCGGGCCGTGCATGTAGCAGCTCGCGCCGAACGAGGAGGTGAACACGATCAGGCCGCGGCGCTGCGCCACCATCAGCGGCGCGGCGTACCAGCTGGCGACGTAGCCCGAGCGCAGGCCCACGTCGAGGATATCGGCCTGCTCCAGCGGCTTCTCCCAGAAGCCACCGCGCTCGATCAGGGTGTCGTGGATGAAGGTGGCGTTGTTGACCAGGATGTCGAGCCGGCCGCGCTGTTCCAGCTTGACCCGTGCGAACAGCTCGCGCACCTGCTCGTCGTCGCCGTGGTCGCAGCTCGCCGGAATGCCGTGGCCGCCTGCCTTGCTGACGCCTTCGGCGGTGCCGTAGATGGTGCCGGGCAGGGCGGCGTCGCCCTCGTGTTGCGACCGCCCGGTGACGTACACCGTGGCGCCCTGGGCGCCGAGTGCCAGCGCGATCCCCTTGCCGGCACCGCGCGAAGCGCCGGTCACCACCGCCACTACGTCGCGCAGCGGCTTGTCTTGTGTCATGGTCTTCTCCTCCATTAACCCCTGGGCTTGCGCAGCTCGAACTTGAGCACCTTGCCGGAAGCGTTGGTCGGCAGCGCGGGTACCACCTCGACCTGGCGCGGCACCTTGTAGTTGGCCATATTATCGCGACACCAGACGATCAGCTCGCGCGCATCAAGGTTCGTGCCGGGCCGCGGCACGACGTAAGCCTTGCCGACCTCGCCCAGGCGCTCGTCCGGGATGCCCACCACCGCCACCTGCGCCACCGCCGGGTGGGCGGCCATGATGCGCTCGATCTCGGCCGGATAGCAGTTGAAGCCGCCGGTGATGTACATGTCCTTGAGGCGGTCGGTGATGCGCAGGTAGCCGCGCTCGTCCAGGATGCCGACGTCGCCGGTGTGCAGCCAGCCGTCCGCGTCGATGGTCTCGGCGGTCGCCCTGGCATCGTCAAGGTAGCCGAGCATGACGTTGTAGCCACGCACCACGATCTCGCCGGCCTGGCCGGGCGGCAGCGCCTGGCCGTCGGCGCCGACGCAGCGCACCTCGGTGTCCGGGATCGGCTTGCCGCTGGTCAGGGCGATGGTCTCGGCGCTGTCCGAAGGGTCGCACAGCGACACCACGCCGCAGGATTCGGTCAGGCCGTAGCCGGTGAGCACGATGCGGAAGCCCAGCTCGGCGCGGATGCGCTCGATCAGCGCCGGCGCCACCGCCGCTGCGCCGGTGATGGTGGCGCGCAGGCTGGACAGGTCGAAGCCGGCGCGCTTGGGGTCGTTGAGGATGCTGATGAACAGCGTCGGCGGGCCAGGCAGCACCGACACCCGCTCGCCCGCCACCCGCGCCATCAGCGCCGCGGCGTCGAACACCGCGTGCGGCAGCACGGTGCAGCCGGCGAGCAGGCCGGCCAGCCAGCCGAACTTGTAGCCGAAGGTGTGGAAGAAGGGGTTGACCACCAGGTAGCGGTCTTCCGGCACCAGCGCCATGTGGCGCGACCATTCGGCCACCGTGCGCAGGTTCTGGCCGTGGCCGGTCATCACGCCCTTGGGCAGGCCGGTGGTGCCGGAAGTGAACATCACGTCCATCAGCGCGTCCGGTGTCAGCGCGCGCTCGCGCTCCTCCACCGCGGCGGCGGGCACGGCGGCGGCGCCGGCCAGGAAGCCCTGCCAGTCGAGGTCGCCCGGCTGCGCGTCGCGCAGCACCACCACCGTACGCAGGCCGGCGGGCCGGTGCGGTGCCAGCAGGGAGGGGTAGTACTGGTCGAGGAAGCGCCCGGCGCAGAACAGCACGCGCGCGCCGCTGCGTTCGACCACGTAGGCTACTTCGGCTCCGCGCATGCGGGTGTTGACCGGCACCAGCACCGCGCCGGCGCTGTGGATCGCCAGCGCCGCGACGACCCACTCGACGCAGTTCTGCGCCCACACCGCCACCCGCTCGCCCGGCTGCACCTCCAGCGCCAGCAGGGCGCGGGCGGCCTCGACGCGCAGGCGGTCGAGTTCGGTGTAGCTGAGGGAGCGGCCGTCCTCGCCAACCACCGCGGTACGGTCCGGGAAACGCCGCACCGAGACGGCGAAGGCTTGAGGGACTGTGGCGGTCAAGGACTGGCTCTCATGAGTTCGAGTAGCGCACGCGCACCAGCGGCGTCTTCGGCACCGACTGGCAGCCCAGGATCCAGTGCTCGTCCAGCTCGGCCTGGTCGAGCACGTGGTTCTCCAGCATCTCCACCTCGCCCTCCACCAGCTTGCACATGCAGGAGGCGCAGGCGCCGGCGCGGCAGGAGAACGGCGGGGTCAGCCCCGCGTCCTCCAGTGCCTCCAGCAGGATCTGGCCCGGGTAGGCGTTGACCACATGCACCTCGCCGTTGATCTCGGCCTCGATCCGTACCACGGTGTCAGTCTGTAGCTTGCTCATTACCCCATACCGCTTGTTTCAACAGTCGGCGCCAGGGACGGCGCCGTTTTGTTCATGGACGAATCAATCACACCAGATCAACCAGGCATTATCCACCCGCACCTCGGCGCCATTCATGAAGCGCGACTCGTCGGAGGCGAGGAACAGCACCACGTTGGCGATATCGCGCGGCTCGGCCATACGGGTGATGGCCTCTTTCAGGTCCTTCACCTCCGGCATCTGGCCCGGCTTCACCTGCGCGTGCAGGTTGGCGATCATCGGCGTCTTGATGCCGTCCGGGTGGACCGAGTTGCAGCGGATCGGCAGGGCGAAGCGGCGGCAGTGCGCCGCCACGTTGCGGGTCAGCGCGGCCACCGCGCCCTTGGAGGCGCTGTAAGCGCAGAACGCCGACATGCCGGCGATGCCCGCGACCGACGACATGTTGACGATGGAGCCGCTCTTGCGCTTCTTCATCGCCAGCACGCCGTACTTGCAGCCGAGGAAGTAGCCGTCGGAGTTGATGCGCTGCACCTGCTGCCACTGCTCCAGCGTGGTGTCCTCGATGGTGCCGTACTTGAGGATGCCGGCGTTGTTGACCAGCACGTCGACGCCGCCGAAACGCTCCTCGGTGGCCTCGATGACCCGCTTCCAGTCGTCCTCCGAGGTGATGTCCTGGCGCACGAACAGCGCCTGCTCGGCGCCGATCTGCTGCGCCACCGCGCGGCCGGCTTCCTCGTTGAGGTCGGTCAGCACCACCTTGGCACCTTCCTTCGCCAGCAGGATGGCGTCTTCGCGGCCCACGCCGCTGGCGGCGCCGGTGATGATGGCAACCTTGTCCTGCACCCTTCCCATGTACTTCTCCTCGTTGAATTCGGTGATCGAGCGTTATGCGATGTTGCGCTGGCCGGCCGCCGTCGCCGCGGCGGCGTGGACACCGGCGCGCTTGCCTGCCCACAGGCAGTCGGCGATCGACAGGCCGCTGACGTAGCGGTTGGAAGCGATGCCCACCGCCGCGCGACCGGCGGCATAGAGTCCGGCGATGGCGCGACCGTCGCCGTTCAGCACCTCGCCGCTGGTCTCGTCCACGCGCAGGCCGCCCAGAGTGATCGCGGGGCAGGGGCAGGCGCGGTTGCCGGCGGAGATGTCCAGCGCGTAGTAAGGCGCCTTTTCCAATGGCTGTAGCATGGCGCCGCTCTTGCCCAGGAAGTCGGCGGCGCGGTGGTGGGCGGCGGCGTTGTATGCCTCCACGGTCTGGCGCAGGGCCGGGCCGGGCACACCGATGCGCTGCGCCAGCGCCTCGACGCTGGTTGCGCGCTTGCGGACGAACAGCATCAGCACGATCGCCGGCAGCGCCTGGAACGCCCACAGCCCGCCGAACAGGGCGTCGCGCAAGGCTGCGCGGCGCAGCTGCGAATCGAGGATCAGCCAGGCGCGGCCGTTCTGGTGCTCGCACATCTCGACGCCGAGCTTGGCGCCGTAGGAGGCCTCGTTGCAGAAGCGCTGGCCGGAGGCGTTCACCACCGCGCCCTGGGCCCAGGCCACCGGCGGGTTGATGAAGCGCCAGGCGGACACCTTGTCCATCCGCGCCGGGGTGGCGCCGACGGTCTGGCCCAGGCGGATGCCGCTGCCGTCGCAGCCGGTGGTGCCCAGGCGCATGGTGGCGAGGTACTTGGGCGCGTACTGGCGCACCATGTCGCGGTTGAAGATGAAGCCGCCGGTGGACAGCACCACGCCGCGCGCGGCGCGGTACAGCTTCGGCTGCGCCTCCGCCAGTTCCAGGGCCAGCGCGCGGGCGCGCAGCCGGTCGGCGTAGCCGGGCGCGAAGTTGTGCACGGCCTCGGCGCGCCGCATCAGCTTGCGGTGGCGTGCGCCGGCTGCAGAGCCCGGTTCGAATCGCCACAGCTCGGCGCCGATCACGCGGCCGCTGGCGTTGTCCACCACCAGGCGGCGCACCGCGCTGCCGGTGTGCACCGGCACGCCGAGCTGCGATACGCGCCGGCGCAGCACCTCGAACAGCGCGCGGCCGGACAGGCCCTTGTCGCGCATGCGGTGGCCGCGCGGCGCCGGCGGCGCGTGCTCGGCGTAGCCGGCGAGCGCTTCGTTGCCGGAGTAGTAGAGGTAGATGCCGTCCTTCGGATACGAGGTCTTGGGCGGCGGTGCGGAGGATTCGAACGAGGCGCCGATCGATTCCAGCCACTCGATCAGGCCGCGGCTGTCGTCGCAGAAGCGGCGCAGGGTGCGCTCGCTCACGGAATCGCCGGTCTCCAGCCGCAGGTAGTTGTACATCGCCTCCGGCGTATCCTGGTAGCCTGCGGCGAGCTGCGACCGGGTGCCGCCGCCGCCGTAGACGATGCCGCCGCTGCGGGCGGTGGCGCCGCCCCCCTCGAACCGCACGGCCACCACCACGCGCGCGCCGGCCTCGGCGGCGGCGATGGCGGCAGCAGCCCCGGCGGCGCCGAGCCCGATGACGAGCACGTCGCACTCCTCCGACCAGGTCACCGAGGAGGGATTGTCCACGCGCAGGGGCGCGGCGACCGGCAGCGCGGAATCGGCGGGGGCGGAGGTGTTTGCTTCGGACATGGATGTACAGCGGAGGCCAGACCCGCATTATTTCTAAACGGCCTCCTGAATCATCGTCCAATGAGACTAGCTAAAGGGCCGTTTTTCAAGGCGAAGTCTCGTCTTAACGGATGAAGCCGCTGTGCCGGGGCGTCTCGATAATGCCGCCATCCCTTTCACATCCGGCAGACAACTCCATGGTGAAGATCGACGCCCTCGCTTATGTCGTGGCCGAAAGCACCGATGTCCCGAAATGGAAGCACTTCGCCGAGCAGGTGCTGGGCACCGCCACCGCCGAAGCGCCGGACGGCGGCCTCTACCTCAAGATCGACGAGCGCCGCTTCCGCCTCGCGGTGGTGAAGGGCAAGGAGGATCGTTACTTCGCCTCCGGCTGGGAGGTCGCCAACGGCGACGCCTACGCCGCGGCACTGGCGGCGCTGAACAAGGCCGGCGTCGAGGTGCGTACGGCCAGCGATGCCGAGCGTGCCGCGCGCTGCGTGCAGGAGCTGGCGTGGTTCAAGGACCCCTCGGGAAACCGCCACGAGCTGTCCTGGGGCCACATCACCGACTTCGCCCGCTTCACTTCGCCGGTCGGCGTGGAAGCCTTCATCACCGGCGAGCAGGGCATGGGCCACACGGTGCTGCCGGCGGTGCAGTTCGACCAGACCTGGGCGCTGTTCCACGACGTGCTCGGCTTCGGCCTGTCGGACATCTTCCGCCACAAGTTCACGCCGGATCCGAAC
Organism: Nevskia sp.; assembly: GCA_031291075.1. Classification (GTDB taxonomy): domain Bacteria; phylum Pseudomonadota; class Gammaproteobacteria; order Nevskiales; family Nevskiaceae; genus Nevskia. The sequence goes on from JARLJS010000287.1 coordinate 78,731, forward strand.
GAACCGGTCAAGCGCATCTACTTCACTCACTGCGGCAACCCGCGCCACCACAGCCTGGCGCTGTTCGAGATGCCCATCCCCAGCGGTTGCGTCCACATCATGCTGGAAGTGCCGGGCATGGACGAGGTGGGGCGCGCCTACGACCGCATGCTGAAGCACGGCGCCAAGCTGATGGCCACCCTGGGCCGTCATGTCAACGACCGCATGACCTCGTTCTACATGAACACGCCGTCCAACTTCGCGCTGGAGTACGGCTACGGCGGCCTGACGGTGGATTGGGACAAGCACCAGGCGTTCGAATCCTCGGCGGTGAGCCTGTGGGGTCACGACTTTTCCGTCGGCTTCAAGTGAGGCAGGGATGGCACTGAACAAGCAGAAGACCGCCGCCGAGGTCGTCGCCCAGCTCAGGAGCGGGATGACACTCGGCATCGGCGGTTGGGGGCCCCGCCGCAAGCCGATGAGCCTGGTGCGCGAGATCCTGCGCTCGGACCTGAAGGACCTGACCGTGGTGTCCTACGGCGGACCGGACGTCGGCATGCTCTGCGCCGCCGGCAAGGTGAGGAAGCTGGTGTTCGCCTTCGCCACGCTCGACGCCATCCCGCTGGAGCCGTATTACCGCAAGGCGCGCGAGAGCGGCGCCCTCGAGGTGATGGAATTCGACGAGGGCATGTTCGAGTGGGGTCTGCGCGCCGCCGCCATGCGCATGTCGTTCCTGCCGACGCGGGTGGGCCTGGCCACCGACGTGCTGGCGAAGAACCCCCAGCTCAAGACCATCGCGTCGCCCTATGCCGACGGCGAGGTCTACGTTGCCATGCCGGCGCTCAAGCTCGATGCCGCGCTGATCCACGTCAACGAGGCCGACCGCCTGGGCAATACCCTGCTGCGCGGCGCCGACACCTTCTTCGATCACCTGTACGCCCGCGCCGCCGAGAGCTGCTATGTCTCCACCGAGGTGCTGCACGAGCGGCTGGAGCTGGACGCGGAGACCGCGAAGCAGAACGCGTTCGAGCGCTACCTGGTGACCGCGGTGGTGCATGCGCCTTGCGGCGCACACCCGACCTACATGGGCCCGCACTACGGCTGGGATATGGAGCACCTGAAGCGGTACAACGCCTCCGCTACCGAAGAGGGCGGCTGGCAGAAGTACCTGGAGGAATTCGTGGCCCCCGGCGAGGAGCAGTACCTGACCAGGATCGGCGGCGCCGAGCGCGTCGGCAAGCTCAAGCTGCCGGTGTTTTGACAGAAATTCAGTCCGCAAATGAACGCAAATCAACGCAAATGAAATCACTGACCCGCTCTATATTTGCGTCCATTTGCGTTCATTTGCGGACTGATCGTTTCCACAGTGTCCGTGAATCCGAACATGGCTGATCCCACCCAGGCCACACTGGCCGAGCTGATGATCGTCGCCGCCTCCGAAGCCTGGCGCGACAACGGCGAAGTGCTCGCCTCCGGCATCACCACCATCCCGCGCCTCGGCGCCTCGCTGGCCAAGCTGACCCACTCGCCCGAGCTGCTGATGACCGACAGTGAGTCCTACCTGGTGGCGGAGCCGGTGCCGCTGGGGCCGCGCGGCGACTACCGCCCGCGCTACGAGGGCTATATGCCGTTCGAGCGCGTGTTCGAATGCGTGTGGGGCGGCAAGCGCCACGCCATGATCGGACCGACCCAGATCGACCGCTGGGGCCAGACCAACCTGTCCGCGGTGGGCGATTACGCCAGGCCCAAGTCGGCGGTGCTGGGCGTGCGCGGCCTGCCTGGCAACAGCATCAACCACATCAACTCGCTGTTCGTGCCCAACCATGGTCCGCGCGTGTTCGTGGCGGGCGAGGTCGACATGGTGTCCGGCGTCGGCTACAACCCCAAGCGCTGGGGCGAAGGCATGAAGCAGGACTACGTCGACATGCGCCTGATCGTCACCGACCTGTGCGTGCTGGACTTCGAAGGGTCGCAGCACGCGATCCGCGTGCGCTCGCTGCACCCGGGCGTGAATTTCGAGCAGGTGCAGGCCGCCACCGGTTTCCCGTTGCTGCGGGCGGAGAGCCTCGGCCAGACCCCGCTGCCGACCGCCGAACAACTGGCGATCATCGCCCGCCTGGACCCGCACAACCTGCGCGGCGCCGTGCTGAAGAACAATCCGCCGGCCCTGCGGCCGGCCTGAAAGAGCGCGTACCCGGATGGATGCCAACAACAAGACGCCGGTGCTGGAAGGCTGGTTCACGCTGGACGAGGCGGCGCCGCACCTGCTGGGCGCCCGCTGCAGCGCCTGCGGCACCTACTACTTCCCCAAGCAGATCAGCTTCTGCCGCAATCCGGACTGCTCCGGCGAGCGCTTCGAGGAAGTGCGGCTGTCGCGCACCGGTACGTTATGGTCGTATACCAATGCCGCCTACAAGCCGCCCGAGCCGTACGTCGCCAACGAGCCGTTCCAGCCGTTCGGCATCGCCGCGGTGGAGCTGGAGAAGGAGCGCATGATCGTGCTGGGCCAGGTTGCGAGCGGAGTCGGCCTCGACGCCCTGCGCGTGGGCATGCCGATGGAACTGGAGCTGGAAGCGCTCGACGACGGCAAGCTGGTGTGGAAGTGGAAGCCGGCCGCCGGAGGCGCGCGATGAGCCGCGACATCGCCATTCTCGGCGTCGGCATGCACCCCTGGGGCAAGTGGGGGCGCAATTTCGTCGAGTACGGCGTGGTGGCCGCCCGCGCGGCCCTGGCCGATTCCGGCGTGGACTGGCGCATGGTGCAGTTCGTGTCCGGCGCCGCCACCATGCGCTGCGGCTATCCCGGCTATGTCGCCGGCGCGACCTTCGCCCAGGCCCTGGGTTGGCAGGGAGCGCAGGTAAACACCTCCTATGCCGCCTGCGCTTCCGGTTCGCAGGCCCTGGCCGCGGCGCGCTCCAAGATCCTGTCCGGCGAGTGCGAGGTGGCGCTGGTGGTCGGCGCCGACACTACCCCGAAGGGCTTCCTCGCGCCCCAGAAGGGCGAGCGCCCGGACGATCCGGACTGGGTGCGGTTCCGCATCGGCGTGACCAATCCCGCCTATTTCGGCCTGTACGCCCGGCGCCGGATGGCGCTGTACGGCGACACCCAGGAGGACTTCGCGCTGGTCAAGGTGAAGAACGCCGAGCACGGCCTGGAAAATCCCAACGCCCGCTACCGCAAGAAGTTCTCGCGCGAGGAAGTGGCCGCTTCAGCCATGGTGGCGGACCCGCTGCGCCTGATGGACATCTGCGCCACTTCGGACGGCGGTGCCGCGCTGGTGGTGTCGAGCCTCGACTTCGCCCGCCGCCATGGCCGCCAGGACGCGCCGCGCATCGCCGCTATCTCGACGGTGACGCCGACCTTCGCCACCGATACGGTGGAGATGCCCGATCTCGCCACCGATTCCGCCGCCGCCGCGCAGCCTCACCGCTTCCGCGCCGCGCTGCCGCGCAAGGCCTACGAGGAGGCCGGCATCGGCCCCGAGGAGGTCAGCCTGGCCGAGGTCTACGACCTCTCCACAGCGCTGGAGCTGGACTGGATCGAGGACCTGCAGCTGTGTCAGCGCGGCGAGGCGGCCAGGCTCACGCGCGACGGCGCGACCCGTGTCGGCGGACGCCTGCCGGTGAACGCGTCCGGCGGGCTGGCCTGCTTTGGCGAGGCGGTGCCGGCGCAAGCGCTGGCCCAGGTCTGCGAGCTGACCTGGCAGCTGCGCGGCCAGGCCGGCGCGCGCCAGGTGCGGGATGCGAAAGTCGGCATCACCGCCAACCAGGGCCTGTTCGGCCATGGTTCCTCGGTCATCGTGAAGCGCTAAGGCCATGCCCTCCGTTTCGCGCCTGCCGTATTCGCCGCTCTGCACCCAGCTCGGTTGCCGCTATCCCATCGTGCAGACCGCGATGGGCTGGGTTGCGGATGCAAAGCTGGTCGCCGCCACCTGCAATGCCGGAGGCTTCGGGTTCCTCGCGGCGGCGACCATCACTTCCGACCGGCTGGAATCGGAAATTCTCAAGGTAAGGGCGCTCACCGAGCGCCCCTTCGGCATCAACTTCCACATGTTCCAGCCGAACGCGCAGCAGGTGATCGACCTCACCATCAAGCACAAGCTGCGCGCCGTCAGCTACGGCCGCGGCCCGGATGCCAAGACCATCGCCCGCTTCAAGCAGGCCGACGTGCTGTGCATGCCGACCGTCGGCGCGCTCAAGCACGCGCAGAAGGCGGTCGAGCTCGGCGCCGACATCATCACGGTGCAGGGCGCCGAGGGCGGCGGGCACACCGGCTCGGTGCCGACCACGCTGCTGCTGCCGCAAGTGCTGGACACGGTGAAGGTGCCGGTGGTCGCCGCCGGCGGCTTCTTCAACGGCCGCGGCCTGGCCGCGGCGCTGGCCTACGGCGCCGCCGGCATCGCCATGGGCACACGCTTCCTGATGACCGCCGAGTCACCGGTGCCGCGCGCCACGCTGCAACGGTACCTCGACGCGAAGGACCCGGCGAAGATCCGCGCCTCCACCGCGGTGGACGGCATGCCGCAGCGCATGATCGACAATCCCTACCTGCTGCGCCTGGAAAGCGGCGGCCTGCTGCACCGCCTGCTGGTGGCGCTGTCGAGCGCCTGGCAGTGGCGCGCCCACACCGGCATGTCGATCGGCCACATGCTGCGCACCGCGCTGAGCGCGCTGGGCGAAGGCGATTCCGCCATCCAGACCATGATGGCCGCCAACGCCCCGGTGCTGATCCAGCGTGCGATGGTTGAAGGCCGGCCCGATGAGGGTGTGCTGCCTAGCGGCCAGGTGGCGGCAGTGATCGACAGCCTGCCGTCCGTGGCCGAGCTTATCGCCGGCATCGTGGCCGAGGCGGAGGCGCGCCTGGCCACTCTCGTCCCGCAACCCGAACAACTCGCGAGCACCGCATGACCGCTCCATTCAAGACCACCATCGACCAGGGCGTCGCCGAGATCGTGATCGAGCGGCCGCCGGTCAACGCCCTCGACGACGCCGGCTGGCACGCGCTGGCCGACGAGATCACCCGCGTCGGCCGCGATGCGGACGCGCGCGTGATCGTGCTGCGCGCCGAAGGGCGCGGTTTCTGCGCCGGCGTCGACATCAAGGAACTGGACCGCCACCCCGAGAAGATCGTGTCGGTCAACGCCGGCAACTACCGCAGCTTCGAGGCGGTGCACCGCAACCCGCTGCCGGTGATCGTGGCGGTGCACGGCTTCGTGCTGGGTGGCGGCATCGGCTTGGCCGGCGCGGCGGACATCGTGGTGGCCGCCGAGGACGCCAGCTTCGGCGTGCCGGAGGTGGACCGCGGCGCGATGGGCGGCGGTGCGCATCTGCAGCGCCTGTTCCCGCTGCAGAAGGTGCGCATGATGTATTTCACCGGCGAGCCGATCGGCGCCGCCGAGGCCTATCGCCTGGGCGCGGTTGAGAAAGTGGTGCCGCGCGCCGAGCTGCGCGAGGCGGCGCTGGCCATCGCCCGCAAGATCGCGGCGAAGAGCGGCGCCATGATCCAGCTCGCCAAGGAATCGCTCAACGGCGTCGAGGATGGAAACCTGGAGAACAAGTATCGCTGGGAGCAGGGTTTCACCCTGCAGGCCTACATGAACAAGGACTCCGCCGAAACGCGGCGCGCGTTCGTCGAGAAGCGGGACGCCAGCTTCGACGAGCAGCCGGGAGCGCGCAAATGAGACTGGACTACACCGAACGCCAGCAGCGCTTCCGCCAGGAAGTGCGGCAGTGGCTGGAACAGAACGTGCCGAAGCAGCCCTTGCAAAGCTTCGATACGGCCGAGGGTTTCGCCGAGCATCGCGAGTGGGAGCGCAAGCTCTATTCCGGCCGCTGGAGCGCGGTGACCTGGCCCAAGGAAGTGGGCGGGCGCGGTTGCGACCTGATCGAGTGGCTGATCTTCGAGGAGGAATACTGGCGTGCCGGCGCGCCCTTGCGCGTCAACCAGAACGGCGTGTTCCTGCTCGCCCCGACCCTGATGGAGTACGGCACCGAGGATCAGAAGCAGCGCTTCCTGTCGCGCATGGCCTCGGGCGAGGACGTCTGGGCCCAGGGCTGGTCGGAGCCGGGCGCCGGTTCCGACATGGCGGCGATCCGCAGCAAGGCGGTACGGCAGTCCGGACCGGACGGCGACTACTACGTCATCAACGGCCAGAAGACCTGGTCGACCCGCGCGGTGTGGGCCGACTGGCTGTTCGGCCTGTTCCGCACCGATCCGGAATCGGTGCGTCACCACGGCCTGACCTTCATCCTGCTGCCGCTGAACCTGCCGGGTATCACCATCCGCCCGGTCAGGCAGCTCAACGGCCAGACCGGCTTCGCCGAGATCTTCTTCGACGACGTCAAGGTGCCGGCCTCGAACCGCCTGGCGGACGAGGGAGCCGGCTGGCAGGTGGCGATGGCCACCGCCGGCTTCGAGCGCGGCCTGATGCTGCGCTCGCCGGGCCGGTTCCAGCAGACCGCCAAGGCGCTGGTGGAGCTGTACCTGCGACACCAGGCCAAGGCCGACGCCGACCCCTCCGTGCGCGACGCCGTGCTGCAGAGCTGGATGGGGGCCGAGGCCTATACCCTGGCCACCTACCGCACCGCCTGCCGTCTGGCCAAGGGCGGCCAGATCGGCGCCGAGGCCAGCACCAACAAGATCTTCTGGTCCGAGCTGGACCTGCTGATGCACGAGACCGCCATGCGCATCCTCGGCGCCCGCGCCGAGCTGATGCCGCACGCGCCGGACGCCGGCGACATCGGCCACTGGCTGGACGGCTTCCTGTTCGCGCAGGCCGGGCCGATCTACGCCGGCACCAACGAGATCCAGAGAAACATCATCGCCGAGCGCATGCTCGGTCTACCGAGGTCGTAATTGCAGTCCGCGAATGAACGCAAATGAACGCAAAAGCGGCAAAGAAGATAGGGCTTTTATTTGCGTCTATTTGCGTTCATTTGCGGACCGCCTAGCTCTGCCTGGGACAAACTGATGGACTTCACCTTCGAAGAACAACAAGTCGCGTTCCGCGACGCGGTGCGCAAGTTCCTGATGGTCGAGGCGGCGCCGGAGATGCTGCGCGAGATCTGGGAGACCGAGAGCGGTCGCTCCAAGGACCTCCGCGCCAAGCTGGCGGACCAGGGCCTGACCGCGCTGTCGGTGCCGGAAGAGTTCGGCGGCATCGGCCTGGGCGACCTCGACTGGGTGCTGATCAACCAGGAACTGGGCTACTACGCGATTCCCGACTCGCTGTCCGACACCGCTTATCTCGGCGCCTGGCTGCTGACCCGCCTGTCCGGCGACGCCGCCCTGAAGAAGGCCTGGCTGCCACGCATCGCCAGCGGCAAGGCCCGCATCGCCATCGGTCACCCGGTGAACCCGTTCGTGTCGGACGCGCAGCTCGCCGACCTGCTGCTGCTGTGGCACGACGACGAGGTGCACGCCGTGTCGCGCGAGCAGGTCAAGCTTTCGTTCAATCCCAGCATCGAGATGTCGCGCCGGCTGTACAAGGTCGACTGGACCCCGGCCGAGGCCACCCGCATCTGCCCGGCGCGCGCCGGGCGCGAGTTGTGGGAGGGCGTGCTGAACCGTGCCGCCCTGGCCTGCGCCGCGCAGCTGCTCGGCCTGGCGCAGCGCATGCTCGACCTGGGCATCGACCATGCCGCGCAGCGCAAGCAGTTCGGCAAGCCGATCGGCTCGTTCCAGGCGGTCAAGCACCAGCTCGCCGACGTGGCGGTGAAGATCGAATTCGCCAAGCCGGTGGTGTTCCGGGCCGCGCAATCGCTGGCCACCGGCAACCCGGACGCGGCGGTGCACGTGTCGCATGCCAAGCTCGCCGCCGGCGAAGCCGCCTGGCTGTCGGCGCGCAAGAGCATGCAGGCGCACGGCGCCATGGGTTACACCTGGGAAGCCGACCTGCAGATGTTCATGAAGCGCGCCTGGGCGCTCGACGCCGCCTGGGGCGATCGTGCCTTCCACAAGACGCGCGTGGCACAGTTCCTGTTCGGCGCCGGCGCGGCGCTCGGCCCCGGCGAAACTTTCACCTGAACCAAACTTAAAAGGAAAATCCCATGGCAGAAGCCTATATCGTCGATGCAGTGCGCAGTCCCGTCGGCAAGCGCCGCGGCAAGCTGGCGCACGTCCACGGCGCCGACCTCGGCGCGCACGTGCTCAAGGCGCTGGTCGAGCGCAACCCGATCCCGGCCGCGGACTACGACGACGTGGTGTTCGGCTGCCTCGACGCCATCGGCCCGCTCGCCGGCAACATCGCGCGCAGCTGCTGGCTCGCCGCCGGCCTGCCGCTGACGGTACCGGGCGTCACCGTCGACCGCCAGTGCGGCTCCTCGCAGCAGGCGCTGCACTTCGCCGCCCAGGCGGTGATGAGCGGGGTCAACGACGTGGTGGTCGCCGGCGGCGTGCAGACCATGAGCCAGATCCCGATCTCCTCGGCCATGATCGCGGCCAAGCCGCTCGGCTTCAACGATCCCTTCTCCGGCAGCAAGGGCTGGACCGCGCGCTTCGGCAACGAACCGGTGTCGCAGTTCTACGCCGCGCAGAAGATCGCCGACAAGTGGAACATCTCGCGCGAGGACATGGAGGTGTTCTCGCTGGAGAGCCACCAGCGCGCGCTGAAGGCGATCGCCGAAGGCCGCTTCAACAAGGAGATCGTGCCGCTGGAAGGGCTGGAGCAGGACGAGACCCCGCGCCAGACCTCGCTGGAGAAGATGGCGACGCTGGAGCCGCTGGAGCCGGGCGGCAAGCTCACCGCCGGCGTGTCCAGCCAGACCTGCGACGGCTCCTCCGCCGTGCTGGTGGTGTCGGAAGCCGCGCTCAAGCGCTACAACCTCAAGCCGCGCGCGCGCGTGCACCACATGAGCGTGCTCGGCGACGACCCCATCATGATGCTCACCGCGCCGATCCCGGCCACCCGCCACGCGCTGAAGAAGGCCGGCATGAAGGCGTCCGATATCGACCTGGTCGAGATCAACGAGGCTTTCGCCTCGGTGGTGCTGGCCTGGTTCAAGGAGATCGACTACCCGCACGCGCAGACCAACGTCAACGGCGGCGCCATCGCGCTCGGTCACCCGCTGGGCGCCACCGGCACCAAGCTGATGAGCACCCTGCTGTGCGAGCTGGAGCGCACCGGCAAGCGCTACGGCCTGCAGACCATGTGCGAGGGTGGCGGCGTCGCCAACGTCACCATTATCGAGAGGCTGGGCTGATGGGTATCTGCGAAGGCCGCACTGTCATCGTCACCGGCTCCGGCAGCGGCCTCGGCCGCGAGTATGCCCTGCTGCTGGCGCAGCATGGCGCCAACGTGCTGGTCAACGATATCCGGCCGGAAGCCGCCGCTGCGGTGGTGAAGGAGATCGAGGCGGCCGGCGGCAAGGCGCTCGCCAGCAGTGACGACATCACCAGCATGGACGGCGCCCAGCGCATCGTCGGCGCCGCGGTGGCGCGTTTCGGCGATGTGCAGGCGCTGGTCAACAACGCCGGCATCGTGCGCGACCGCATGTTCGCCAGCCTGTCCGAGCAGGACTGGGACGAGGTCATCCGCGTGCACCTCAAGGGTCATTTCTGCCTCGCCAGCATCCTGGTGCGGCACTGGCGCGACCAGGTCAAGGCCGGCCAGAAGGTGGACGCGCGTATCGTCAACACCAGCTCGGGCGCTGGCCTGCAGGGTTCGGTGGGGCAGAGCAACTACGCGGCCGCCAAGGGCGGCATCGCCTCGCTGACCCTGGTGCAGGCGGCCGAGCTGGGCCGCTACGGCATCACCGCCAACGCGCTCGCTCCCGCCGCGCGCACCGGTATGACCGAGAAGGTGTTCGCCGACGTGATGAAGAAGCCGGAAGGCGAGACCTTCGACCATTACCATCCCGGCAATGTGGCGCCGCTGGTGGTGTGGCTGTGCAGCCCGCTGTCGGCCGGTGTCACCGGCCGGGTATTCGAGGTCGAAGGCGGCAAGCTGTCCGTGGCCGATGGCTGGCACACCGGCAAGATCCGCGACAAGCAGGCGCGCTGGCAGCCGGAGGAGCTGACCGGGGTGGTGACCGCGCTGATCGCCGAGGGGCCCAAGCCGCAGAAGGTCTACGGCACCTGAGACGATCATGAATTTTGCCCTCACCGAAGACCAGGCCATGATCCGCGACTCCGCCCAGGGGTTCCTGGCGGATCACAGCGGCTCGGCCGCAGTGCGTGCGGCGATGGCCGGCGCCACGGGTTACGACGCCGGCGTATGGCAGCGTATCGGTGGCGAGCTGGGCTGGTGCGGCATCCCGGTGCCGGAGGAGTTCGGCGGGCTCGGGCTGGGGCCGGTGGAGCTGGTGCTGGTGCTCGAGCAGATGGGACGGCACCTGCTGTGCGCCCCGTATTTTTCCTCGGTGTGCCTGGCCGCCAACCTGCTGTTGCAGGCCGGCTCGCCCGCCGCCCGTAAGCGTTTCCTGCCGGAAATCGCCGAAGGCCGGCTGCGGGCGACAACGCTGTTGCCGAGCATCGCCGACTGGAGCGCGGCCGCGGCCGCCGTGCAGGCGCGGCGCGACGGTGAACGCTGGATTCTGCACGGCCGCTGCCCGCGCGTGCCGGACGGCGCCAGCGCCGACTGGCTGTTCGTGCTGGCGCAGGTGCAAGGCGAGCGCCAGCCCGGGTTGTTCGCGTTGCCGCGCGAGGCGAATGGTGCAAGGGTGACGCCCCTGGAAGGCTGGGATGCGACTCGCCGTTTCGCCGAAGTGGCGCTGGAGCAGGTGACGGTGCCCGCCGAGCAGCGGATCGACGCCACCGGGCGCATCGGTGAGGCCCTGGAGCGCGCCGCGGCGCTGGCGCGGCTGGCGATTGCGGCCGAGCAGCTCGGCGGCGCCCAGCAGTGCCTGGACCTGACCGTGGCCTACACCGCCACGCGCAAGCAGTTCGGCCGTGCCATCGCCTCGTTCCAGGCGGTCAAGCACCGTTGCGCCGAGATGATGGTGCGGATCGAGGCGGCGCGCTCCGCCATCTATGGAGCCGCCGCCTTCGCCGCGGTCGAGACCACCGCCGACGCTCTTTCGCTGGAATGCTCCACGGCGCGGGCGCTGGCCTCGGATACCTACTTCTTCTGTGCGCAGGAGGCGATCCAGTTGCACGGCGGCGTCGGTTTCACCTGGGAATACGATCCCCAGCTCTATTTCAAGCGCGCCCAAGCGAGCAGCCACTGGCTGGGCGGTGCCGACGTCCTGCGCGAACGTATCGCGCAGGCCTTGATCGGTTGAGGCCGCGGCCATGAACCTGCAACCGAGCCCTGCCGACGAAGCCTTCCGCGCCGAGGTGGCGCAGTGGATGCGCGTGCATCTCGGCGGCCGCTTCGAACCGCTGCGCCACCGCGGCGGCCCCGGCGACGAGGAAGCCGACCCGACCCTGCGCAAGGATTGGGAGCGCGAGCTGGCCGCCGGCGGCTGGACCTGCGTCGGCTGGCCCAAGGCCGAAGGCGGCCGTGGCCTGTCGATCGAACAACAGGTGATCTTCCACGAGGAATACGCCCGCGCCGGTGGTCCCGGTCGCATGGGCCACATCGGCGAGGGCCTGATCGGGCCGACCCTGATCGCCTTCGGCAGCGAGGCGCAGAAGCGCCGGTTCCTGCCGGGCATCGTCGCCGGCCGCGAGTTCTGGGCACAGGGCTATTCCGAGCCGAACGCCGGCTCCGACCTGGCCAACGTGCAGACGCGCTGCTGGCAGGAGGCCGACGGCAGCTGGCGCGTGCAGGGCCAGAAGGTGTGGACCTCGCTGGCGCACGAGTCGGACTGGATCTTCGTGCTGGCGCGCGGCGAACCCGGCTCGAAGGGACGCCAGGGCCTGAGCTTCCTGCTGCTGCCGCTGCAGCAGCCGGGCATCCGCATCCAGCCGATCCGCCAGCTCGGCGGCGGCGCCGAGTTCAACGAGGTGTTCTTCGACGGCGCCGTGGCCCAGGCCGACCATATCGTCGGCAGGCCGGGCGAGGGCTGGAAGGTGGCGATGGGCCTGCTGGAGTTCGAGCGCGGCGTGTCCACGCTGGGCCAGCAGATGCGCTTCTCCCACGAATTCGAGCTGGTGCTGCGCGCCGCGCGCGCCAACGGCAGCGCCGCCGATCCGCAGATCCGCCAGCGCATCGCCCAGGCCTGGAGCGGGCTGCGCGTGATGCGCTACAACGCCCTGCGCATGCTGGCCGGGGGTGAAGGACCGCAGCTCAAGCGCGAAGCCCTGATCTACAAGTACTATTGGTCCAACTGGCACCGCGACCTGGGCCGCCTGGCGATGGACGTGCTGGGGCCGGCGGGCGACGTGGTGTCGGACGATCCCGCCATCCGGCCGCTGCAGCAACTGTTCTTCTTCTCGCGCGCCGACACCATTTACGCCGGCACCAACGAAATCCAGCTTAACCTGATTGCCGAGCGCGGCCTGGACATGCCGCGCGAGCCGCGTCCCGCCGCCTGAACCTGACACCATGATCACTGTTCCGCCGATCCCCTATGTTCCCGCCCACGGCCTGCTGCAAGGCAAGTCGGTGCTGATCACCGCGGCCGCGGGTGGCGGCATCGGCATCGCCGTGGCCCGGCGCTGCCTGGAGGAGGGCTGCCGCGCCCTGTTCATCTCGGACATCCATCCGCGCCGTTTGGACGAGGCGGTGGCCGCGCTCAGGCAGGATCATCCGCAGCAGGCCGTACACGGCAAGCTGGCCAACGTGGCGGTCGAGGATGACGTGCAGGCGCTGGTGGAAGAGGCCGAGCGGCAGCTCGGCGGCGTCGACGTGCTGATCAACAACGCCGGCCTGGGCGGCAGCAAGCGCGTGGTCGAGATGAGCGACGAGGAGTGGCACAAGGTGCTTGACGTCACCCTCACCGGCACCTTCCGCATGACCCGCGCCATGCTGCGCAAGATGCAGCCACGCGGCCGCGGCGCCATCGTCAACAACGCCTCGGTGCTGGGCTGGCGCGCGCAGAAGGAGCAGGCCCACTATGCCGCGGCCAAGGCCGGTGTGATGGCGCTGACCCGCTGCAGCGCGCTGGAGGCGGCCGAGTTCGGCGTGCGCATCAACGCGGTGTCGCCGTCGATCGTGTTCCACGAGCACCTGCGCAAGAGCGCGCCGCAGGAACTGCTGCAGGACCTGGCCAGCCGCGAGGCGTTCGGCCGCGGCGCCGAGTCCTGGGAGATCGCCAACGTGATGGTGTTCCTGGCCTCGGACTATTCCTCCTACCTGGTCGGCGAGGTCATCGCCGCCTCCAGCCAGAGAGCATGACAGACATTCAGTCCGCAAATGAACGCAAATAAACGCAAATGCAAAACACCATCCATTGATTTTGTTTGCGTGTATTTGCGTTCATTTGCGGACTGCTCTTGCTTTTGGATGAGATGACTTCATGACCACCGTATTCGAATCCGCAGACGCCATCCTTGCCGCCATCGGTCAGAAGCTAGGCGCCAGCGAATGGATGACCGTGACGCAGGAGCGGATCAACCTGTTCGCCGACGCCACCGACGATCACCAGTGGATCCACGTCGACCCGGAGCGGGCCAAGGGCGGCCCGTTCGGCGCCTGCATCGCCCACGGTTATCTGACCTTGTCCCTGGTGTCGCGCTTCCTGCCGCAGATCGTCGACGTGCGCATGAAGATGGGCGTCAACTACGGCTGCGACAAGGTGCGCTTCCCCAACGCGGTGAAGGCCGGCGCGCGCATCCGCGGCAGCGGCGAGCTGATCGCCGCCGAGCGGACCAAGGACGGCGGCGTGCAGGCCACCATCCGCGTCACCGTCGAGATCGAGGGCGAAAGCCGGCCGGGCTGCGTCGCCGACACTATCTCCCGGTATTATTTTTAGGAGTACTTATGCAGGAAGCTGTCATAGTTTCCGTCGCGCGCACCGGCATCGGCAAGGCCTACCGCGGCGCCTTCAACGACACCGAGGCACCGGTGCTCGGCGGCCACGTGGTGCGCGCGGTGGTGGAGCGCGCCGGGGTCGAGCCGGCGGCGGTGGAGGACGTGCTGATCGGCGCCGCCGCGCAGCAGGGCACCCAGGCCTACAACCTGGCACGCCTGTGCGCCTATACCGCCGGCCTGCCGGACACGGTGCCGGGCATGACCATGGACCGCCAGTGCTCCTCCGGCCTGATGACCATCGCCACCGCCGCCAAGACCATCATGGCCGGCGAGCAGGACATCATCGCCGCGGGCGGGCTGGAGTCGATCTCGCTGGTGCAGAACTCGCACAAGAACAGCTACCGCGCGGTGTCGGAAGCCGCCCTGGCGGTGCAGCCCACCGCCTACATCCCGATGATCGAGACCGCCGAGCTGGTGGCGGAGCGCTATGGCATCAGCCGCGCGGCGCAGGACGAATATTCGCTGCAGAGCCAGCAGCGCACCGCCGCCGCCCAGCGCGACGGCCGCTTCGCCGACGAGATCGTGCCGCTGACCGCGCAGAAGCTGCTGTTCGACAAGGAGGGCAAGCCGGCCGGGCGCGAGAGCGTAACCCTGGCACGCGACGAGGGCAACCGTGCGGACACCACCCTCGAAGGCCTGGCCGCCCTCAAGCCGGTGTTCAAGGACGGCAAGTGGGTGCAGCAGGGCAAGCACATCACGGCCGGCAACGCCTCCCAGCTCTCGGACGGCGCGGCGGCGGTGCTGCTGATGAGCCGCGCGGAGGCGCAGCGGCGCGGGTTGAAGCCTCTCGCCGTCTACCGCGGCACCGCCGTGGCCGGCTGCAAGCCGGACGAGATGGGCATCGGCCCCGTGTTCGCGGTGCCGAAGCTGCTGCGCAAGCACGGCCTGCAGGTGTCCGACATCGGCCTGTGGGAGCTGAACGAGGCCTTCGCCTGCCAGGTGATCTACTGCCGCGACAAGCTCGGTATCCCGCAGGACCGCCTCAACGTCAACGGCGGGGCTATCGCCATCGGCCACCCTTTCGGCATGTCGGGCGCGCGCATGGTCGGCCACGCCGTGCTGGAAGGACGCCGCCGCGGTCTGCGTTATGCGGTGGTGACCATGTGCATCGGCGGCGGCATGGGCGCCGCGGCGCTGTTCGAACTGCCGGCATAAGCCTCGCCGGAGCGCCCCGGTTGCGGTAGCGTGGCAATGGCGACGACGATTACGAAAATCGCCCGGAGTGCGAGCGGTCGCACGCAGGGACGATATGGCGACAGAGTTCTGGAGGAGCGGGTCATGGATCAATCGGTGCCTTCGCTGGCGAGCGCGCGGCAAGGCGAGGTCAGTACCAGCCGCGGCTGGCCCGCGGCGGTGTTCACCGGCATTGTGCTGGGCGCGGCCCTGTTCGCGTTCTCGCCGCGGCCGGCACCGCCGTTTCCCGCCACCCAGGTATTTCCCGACCGCCTGCTGGTGAACGGCCTGGCCGCGAACGGCAAGCGCTTGCTGGCGGCGGGCGAGCAGGGGCATATCCTGCTCGCCGACGACTCGCATGGACCCTGGCGCGAGGCAACCGTGGAGCCGCAGCGCGACGCCACCTTCAACCAGGTCGTTTACGTCGGCGATGGCGTGGCCCTGGCGGTCGGCCATGACGACTGGATCGTGCGCAGCGAGGACAACGGCCAGACCTGGCACGAGGTGAACTACAACGCGGACGCCGACCAGGCCGGCCCGCTGTTCGGCGTCGCCGGACCCTACAACGGCAGGATCTATGCCTTCGGCGCCTTCGGCACCCTGCTGCTGTCGACCGACCTTGGCAAGACCTGGCAGGCGCAGAAGTCGGAGTCGCTCGGCGACAAGCACCTGTACGGCATGCTGGACGGCGGCAGCGCACTGCTGCTGGTGGGCGAGCAGGGCCTGATGCTCAAGTCCGCCGACGGCGGCAATACCTGGGAGAAGCTCAAGCCGGTCTACAACGGCTCGTTCTTCGGCGCGCTGACCCTGTCCGACGGCGGCTGGCTGGTCTACGGCATGCGCGGCCACGTGTTCGTCAGCCGCGACGGCGGCCAGACCTGGAACGAGGGCGTGACGCCCGCGCCGGTGTCGCTGTTCGGCGGCACGGTGGAGAGCGACGGCACCATCGCGCTGGTCGGCGCGCAGCGCACCGTGATGCTGTCCTCCGACGGCGGCGCGCATTTCAGCATCGCGGCACAGGGTGAGCGCCAGACCCTGGCCGCCGTGCTGCCGCTGGCCGACGGCCAGCTGCTGGTGGCCGGCGAGTCCGGCCTGGCCCTCGAGCGCCCGGCGGCGGGCGGAGCGCACCCATGAAACGCAACGGCAGCCTGGTCAACCGCCTGGTCGAGGGCATCTCCAACGTCCTTATCGGCCAGCGCCATCTGCTGATGGTGCTGTTCCTGGCGCTGACCGTGTTCTTCGGCTACAGCGCCACCCGGGTGCGGCTCGACCCCGGCTTCCTCAAGCTGCTGCCGGTGAAGCACGAGTACATGCGCACCATGATGCAGTACCTGAAGGATTTCCCCGGCGCCAACACGCTGCTGGTGAACCTGCGCTGGAAGGGGCCGGGCGATATCTACAACAAAGAGTTCATGGACGACCTGCGCAAGGCCACCGACGATGTCTTTTTCATCCCGGGCATCAACCGCACCCACGTCAGCTCGCTGTTCACCCCCAACACCTGGTACATCGAGATCACCGAGGACGGCTTCCGCGGCGAGCCGGTGGTGCCGGCGCGTTTTTCCGCCACGCCTGAGGAACTGGAGCGTGTGCGCCACAACGTCACCCTGTCCGGCCAGATCGGCCTGCTGGTGGCCAACGACCTCAAGGGCGCCCTCATCCACGCCGACCTGCAGGATGTCGATCCCGACGCGCCGCGCGACCAGATGCGGGTGGACTACTGGGACGTGCAGAAGAAGCTGGAGGAGATCCGCGGCCGCTTCGAAAGCCCGGCCAAGTACGTCTACAAGATCAAGCACGACCAGGCCCCGTTCAAGGCCGGCGACACCGTGGCCGAGGGCTTCGTCGATTACGGCTGGCAGCTTCGCTTCGAGTCGTTCCAGGCCATCCCCAGGGACGCCAATGGCGAGGCGCTGCCGGCGGTGACGGTGAAGGGCAGCGACGTCACCGTCGAAACAGTCAAGAACCCCGAATACAGCCCCAACGTCGAGGTCAACATCATCGGCTTCGCCCGCCTGCTGGGCGACGTCATCAAGGGCCTGCTGGGCGTGTTCACCTTCTTCGCCCTGGCCTTCGTCATCACGCTTTGCCTGCTGTTCTGGTACACGCGCTCGCCGCGGCTCACCCTCACCGCCCTGGTGGTGGCGCTGCTGCCGGTACTGTGGCTGATCGGCATCCTGCCGCTGATCGGCTATGGCGTCGATCCGATGTCGATCCTGGTACCGTTCCTGATCTTCTCGATCGGCGTGTCGCACGCGGTGCAGATGACCAACGCCTGGCGGCAGGAGGTGGTGGCCGGGGCGAGCTCGATCGAGGCGGCGCGCAGCGCCTTCCGCAAGCTGTTCGTGCCTGGCGCGGTGGCGCTGCTCACCAACGCACTGGGCTTCGCGGTGATCATGTTCATCGACATCCCGATCGTGCACGAACTGGGCATCACCGCCTGCCTGGGTGTGCTGCTGATGATCATCACCAACAAGATGATCCTGCCGATCATCCTTACCAACGTGAAGCTGGAGCAGTCGAGCCACCACCGTACCCACCGTGCCAAGGCCGGCGACGGCGCGCGCATCTGGACCCTGGTGGCCCGCTGTGCCGAGCCGCGCTACGCGCTCTACACCTTCGGCGTCTGCATCTTGGCGCTGCTGGTCACCACCTGGGCCTCGCGCGGGCTGGTGATCGGCGATTCCGGCAACGGCGCCCCGGAACTGCGCCCGGACTCGCGCTACAACTTCGACAGCGCCCAGATCGCCCGCGGCTACAACTTCGGCGTGGACGTGCTCACGGTGATCGTCGAGGCCAAGGACTTCGAGGGCGATTCCTGCCTGCACTACCCGGTGGTGCACCAGATCGAGCGCTTCGAGTTGTTCATGAAGGGCGTGGCCGGCGTGCAGTCGGTGGTCAGCGTCGGCGGCATCGCCAAGCTGGTCATCTCCGCTTTCAACGAGGGCAATCCGCGCTGGGAGGCGCTGCCGCGCAGCGAATCCGGCATCTCGGTCGGCTCCAAGGCCTTCGATCCCAACCTCGGCTTCAACAACGAGAGCTGCCGCGCCATCCAGGTGATGATCTTCACCAAGAACCACGACGGCCCGACCATCGCCCACGTGGTGAGCGAGGTCAAGCGCTATATCGCCGCCAACCCGGTGCAGGGCGTCAACCTGCGGCTGGCCAGCGGCAATGTCGGCGTGATGGCGGCCACCAACGAGGCGGTGGCGGCGGCGGAGGTGAAAATGCTGCTGTCGATCTTCGGCGCACTGATCCTGCTGTGCCTGGTGACGTTCCGCTCGCTTACCGCGGTGATCTGCGTGATCGTGCCGCTGACCATGGTGTCGATCTTCTGCAACGCCCTGATGGCCTCGCTCAACATCGGCCTGAAGGTGGCGACGCTGCCGGTGGTTGCGCTGGGCGTGGGCGTCGGCGTGGACTACGGCATCTACCTGTTCGAGCGCATCCAGCACCACATGGACGAGGACGGCATGGACTTCCGCGACGCCTTCCACGCCGCCATGCGCCAGCGCGGCACCGCGGCCGTGTTCACCGCCATCACCATGGCCGTGGCGGTCGGCACCTGGACCCTGTCGGTGCTCAAGTTCCAGGCCGACATGGGGCTGCTGCTGTCGTTCATGTTCCTGGTCAACATGCTCGGCGCGATCTGCCTGCTGCCGGCCCTGGGCGCCTGGTTCTACCAGGGCCAGGGCCAGGGCCGGGCCTTGCCTGCCGCGCCGGGACGTGCGCTAAGCTAAGGGAGCCGGGGAGGAGACCGCAGGAGGACGCTGGATGGTGGCCGCAGGACTGATCAACCGCTTTGCCCACGCCCTGATCGGCAACGCCGCGTCCAAGGGCTACCACGTCGAGGTGATCAGCCACGCGCTCCAGCTGACGCCGGAGGTGGTGCGGGACCGCAACGCGCGCTTCGACGCCGAGACCTTCTGCCGCATTTCGCGCAACGTCAAGTTGTTGATGGACGACGAGTTCTGCGGCTTCACCACGGCACCCTGCCGGGTCGGGTCGTTCCAGCACATGTGCGAGAACGCCCTGCGTGGCGAGACCCTGGGCCAGGCCCTGCAGCGCGCGTTCGCCTTCTACGCCCCGCTCACCGGCGACATCCGCTTCGAGCTGCAGGTGCACGAGGACGCCGCCGGACTGCGCATGAACCTGGCCCATCCGGAGCTCGACCGCTACAACTTCCTGTACGAGTGGTGGTTCATCGTCTGGTCGCACTTCGCCGCCTGGCTGATCGGCGAGGAAGTGCCGGTGCTGGCCGCCGACTTCCCGCATCCGCGCGCGGGCTCGCTGGAGGAGTACGCAGCCACCCTCACCGGCAACTGCCGCTTCTCGCGGCCGGTGGGCAGCCTGCTGCTGCCGGTGCAGTACCTGGAGCGCCGCACCATCCGCAGGCCGGAAGATCTGCCGGCCTTCCTCGAGCCGAGCGGCAACGATATCGCCAACGTGTTCGGCGTGCACCGCAGCTTCCGCTCTCTGCTGCGGGCGCTGATGCGCGAGCACCTGGGCCGGACCCGCAGCGTGCTGTCGATCGAGGAGGCGGCCGCCCATTACAACATCAGCAGCCAGACCCTGCGGCGGCGCCTGCAGTCGGAGTGCACCAGCTACCGCCTGCTCAAGGAGCAGGTGCGCCGCGAACTGGTGCTGGAGTGGCTGGAGTGCAGCGACATCGGCATCGGCGAGGCCTCGCTGCTGGCGGGCTTCGCGGAGACCAACGGCCTGTCGCGCGCGCTCAAGTCCTGGGTCGGCGTCAGTCCCAGCGAATACCGCCAGGTGCGTCCCGGCCCGGCGGCGGAGGGCGCGTGAACCTGCACCGGCTGCTGATCCCCGGCATCTGGTTCGGCTGGCTGCTGTACTGGTGGTGGGCCTCGCGCAGCGTCAAGCCCGCTACCCGCAGGCAGGCGGGCTGGACCCGTGCCGTCTACCTGCTCACCCTGCTGCTGGGCGTGCTGCTGCTGCTCGAGGTGATCCCGCTGCCCGGTTTCCTGGCCGGGCGGCTGTTGCCGGCAGGGTCTGTCACCTATGGTCTCGGCGTGGCCATCCTGCTGTGCGGCGCAGCGTTCTCGATCTGGGCGAGGCGGCACCTCGGCACCAACTGGAGCGGTACCGTCACGCTCAAGCAGAACCATGAGCTGATCCGCACCGGCCCGTATGCCTGGGTACGGCACCCGATCTACACCGGCCTGCTCGCCGGCGTGACCGGCACCGCGGTGGCGGAGGGCACCTGGAGCGGGCTGCTCGCCGTGGTGCTGGTGTTCGTTGCCCTGCTGCAGAAGCTGAGCCTGGAGGAGCGCTGGCTCGGCAGCCTGTTCGGCGAGGAATATGCCCGCTACCGCGCCGAGGTGCGGGCTTTGATCCCTCTGCTATTCTGAGGCGTTACGTTCTTCCCCTCTCCCGCTTGCGCGAGAGGGGAAAACTATGCGTGCGCCGAAATTGAAAATGTTCCCGCCTCAGGCGATGCGCTTGAGTCCCTGGCGGATGCCCTGGCTCAGCACCAGCTTGATGATCGGCCCCACCAGCGGCAGCGCGGTGTCGAACTGGATGGTCCAGGCCACTCGTGAGCCGCGCTGCGAGCCGGAGAACTCGAGCTTGCCGCGGTGGTTGCGCACCGGGCCGCCACCCTTGCTGATGCGGTAGTCGATGGAGCGGTTCGGTTCCAGCGCGGTGACGGTCTCTTCCAGCGCAAGCGGCCCCACGCCCAGGCGGCGCACGGAGCCGACGCCGTTGACGTCGTCCGCGCCATCACGCACCCGCCGCACCGGCAGGCCGAACACCTTGCGCAGGTTGTTGTGGTCGGCCAGGTAGGCGAACACTTCACCCACCGGCTTGCTGAAGTCCTGCACCACTTCGATTTTCTGCTGGGACATGGAAACGCCTTCTGCGTAAAGGTGGGGAGTGCCGTCGGATCGCGATACGCCGCCGCTGCTGACCGCCGCGCAAAGATACACCAGCTGGACGCAATCGACGATGGGTAATGATTGCTACCCGGCGTAGCCATTTCGGCTACACTAGGCCGGTCAGCTGATTGAAGGAGGCGCCAATGCGCCAAGTGTCGTTGCGGGAGTTTCGGACTCGTGGGGCCAAAGCGCTCGCCGCGGTACCAGCGGGGGAGACCGTGCTGCTCTCCGGCCAGCAGGGCCCGGCGTATTTCCTGGTGCCCGTACTCGGCGATGTCAGCCTGGAGGAGCGGGAGTTGCGGCGGGCCATGGCCAAGGCAAGCCTGCGGGAAAGCTGGCGCATCGCGGAAGCGTCCGGGCTGAGCGGTATGGGCGAAGAGGAAATCGATCGGGAGGTCGAGCAGGTACGGACCACGCGCCGGCGGCGTAAGTGAGGCTTGTCGTCCTCGACACGAATGTTATCGTCTCCGCCGGGATCAATCCGGGCGGCGCTCCCGCACGGATAGTGATGGACTGGGTGCTCGAGGGTACGGTGCAGGTCGTGACCAGCCCTTGGATCGTGCGCGAATACCGGGAAGTACTGCGGCGCCCGAAATTCCGCCGCTACCGCTTCCCGCCGCACTGGCTGCACTTCCTGATCGAGGAAAGCCTGCAACTGCCCGAGCCCCCGGCTTGGCCGTATTCCGGCCCCGACCCCAAGGACACACCTTTGCTGGCGCTGGCCCGTGCTGCAGGAGCCTGGTTGGTCAGCGGAAACCTCAAGCATTTTCCCGAGCCGGGCAGGGGTGGGGTAACGGTGCTTGCGCCGGCGGAATATCTGGCGCACTTGGAGGGGGAGATCCAGAAGTAGCAGCCCCGGCCATCCCTGGCCGGTCGTGAGAATTCAAGGGAATGACTGAGTCATTCCCTTGAATTCTCACCCATTTGCATCATGTGAATGGGGGAGGGAGGAGGCTAAGTTATCCACAGGCTTCACGGCTTGCCGCGCGGCGCCGGACCAGGGATGGCAGGTTGTCATCTTTTGCTATGGGCCGCGCCGGAACCGCTGCATAGACTGCTGCCGTCCATCAGTCCGTCACTATGGCTCGATGGCGGAACACACTATAGCTGGCCGATCCGGACCGACCGGAAGCCCCTGGAGGATTTGCGACATGACCGAACTTGCCACTGAACGCCTGATTTCCGTCGATTCCCACGTGCACTTCACCGACGAATGGGTGAAGGCGCGGCTGCGCAAGGAACTGCAGCAGGTGTGGGACGACGCCAACAGGAAAGCCGAGGAATACGCCGCCAAGGTGCTGCGCGGCGGCCAGCCGCAGCTGTCGCTGGAAGACTTCGTCGACCCGGAAGCGGCCAAGGACCCGGGCCACTTCGAGCCGCACGCCAAGCTCAAGGCGATGGACCGCGACGGCGTCTACGCCGAAGTCATCTTCCCCGAACTGGCCGGCGCCAAGATCGCCAACCCGGGCCTGATGGGCAACGACTGGAAGGAAGTGTTCCAGGGCTACAACAACGCCATGGCGGACTTCGCTTCGGTCGACCCGGTGCGCCTGATGACGGCCTACCAGCTGCCGCTGTACGACATCGACTTCGCGGTCAAGGAAGTCGAGCGGCTGGCCCGTGACAAGAAGGCGCGCTGCGTGCAGATCACGCCGTTCCCCTCCGACCTGGGCCTGCCGGACGTCTACGACAAGCGCTATGAGCCGCTGTGGGCGGCGATCCAGGACCACGAGCTGACCATCCTCAACCACCTGGACCTGAAGAAGGAGCTGTGGGACGTGTTCCGCCGCGACCCGACCCCGCAGAAGGGCATCTTCACCGGCCTGGCCTGGGCGCCGCTGGCGGAGTCGATCTGCATGTGGATCCTCACCGGCACGCTGGAGAAATTCCCGCGCCTGAAAGTGATGCTGGTCGAGCCCGGCCTGGGCTGGCTGCCCTGGTTCTTCCAGACCCTGCTGGACCCGCGCATGCACCAGCACTACCAGTTCCCGGGCGTGAAGATGCCGCCGAGCGAGTACTTCAAGCGGCAGATGGGCGCGACGTTCATGTACGAGCCGCAGGGCCTCAAGGCCTGCTACGAGTACTTCGGCCCGGACTGCCTGTTCTGGTCGACGGACTTTCCGCACCCGGCGACCTGCTGGCCCAACTCGCGTAAGCAGGTGGTGTCGCAGTTCAAGGAGGCGGGTATCCCGGAGGCGGATCGACGCAAGATCACCTCGGAGAACGGGCTGCGGCTGTTTGGCCTGAAGTAAAAGCCGTGAGGCGGGAGGCGGGAGGCGGGAGGCGTAAAAGCAAAGCGAAACCCCTCAGGTTCGTGTGCTGTTGCGCCTCCCGCCTCTTGCCTCCCGTCTCCCGAATCACAACATTGCGATAGGGTGCAACGAATGGCAGCGGTTCTCGAAGGTTTGCGCGTGCTGGACTTGTCTTGGGGCATCGCCGGGCCGATGACGGCCATGCTTCTGGGCGACCAGGGCGCCATCGTCACCAAGATCGAGCCGCCCGGCGGGGATCCTTTCCGCAACCAACTCGGCTACAAGGTCTGGAACCGCGGCAAGCGTAGCGCCATCCTGGATCTGAAGAGCCCCGCCGACAAGGAAGCCTTTCTGGCGTTGGTCAAGACCGCCGACATCCTGGTCGAGAGCTACGCTCCGGGTGTCACCGCCCGTCTCGGCATCGACTACGACACGCTGCGCAAGATCAACCCGCGCCTGGTTTATTGCTCGATCACCGGCTATGGTCGCGACAACGAGCACTCCGACCGGCCGGCCTACGACGCGCTGGTCGCCGCCCGTACCGGGCTGCACTTCGAGCAGCGCGGCTGGCCCGAAGGCGCGCTCAATCACCTCGCCGGGCGGCCCGATCCGTTCGCCGAGGTCGAAATCCCCTCCGACTGGGTGCAGGGCGCGCCGCGTCCCGGCCCCCTGTTCCCGGCCTCGCACTGGCCCAGCCTGGGCGCCTTCTTCACCGCCTCGGTGGGTATCGCCGCCGCGCTGCGCGTGCGCGAGATCAATGGCAACGGGCAATGGGTGGAGACCTCGCTGTTGCAGGGCGCCATGGCGGGCGCCTGCGGCGTGTGGCAGCGTGCCGAGAACATCGACGCCGACGGCTTTGACAGCTGGATCCTGGGCAGCCGCTCGCCCAAGGGCCACTTCCAGTGCAAGGACGGCCGCTGGATCCACAACTGGGTGCCGAACCCGCGCTTCATTCTCACCGCTTCCGCCGGCGACAGGATCAATGCCTCGCCCGACCTGACGGTGCAGAACGACCCGGACCGCTTCGGCACCGGCCCGGAGGAATTGCTGGTGATGGCGCACTACCAGCCGATCCTGGCCGAGGCGGTGAAGAAGTTCACCGCCAGGGAGTGGGTGGAAGCCGCCGCCACCGCCGAGGTCACCATGCAGGACGTGCGCTCGGTGGAGGAATCGCTGTCCGACCCGCTGTTGTTCAAGGACGGCTGCGTCACCGAGGTGGACGATCCCGAGTTGGGCCGCATCCGCACCGTCGGCACCGCTTACAAGATGAGCCTGACGCCGGGTCGCCTGGGCGGCCCCGCGCCGAAGTCCGGGCAGCATACGGCCGAGGTCAAGGCGGAAGCGGAGCGCGCCAGGGCGGCACCGCAGCCGGCGGCCAAAGCCGGCGGCAAGAAGATCGCGCGGCCGCTGGAAGGCATCACCGTGCTCGACCTGGGCCTCGCCATCGCCGGCCCCTTCGGCACCCAGTTGCTGTCCGACCTGGGCGCCAACGTCATCAAGATCAACGGCCTGTTCGACATCTTCTGGCACCGCGTGCACATCGCCTACATGGCCAACCGCGGCAAGCGCAGCATCACGCTGAACCTGAAGCACCCGCAGGCGATGGAGATCTTCCTCAAGCTGGTGGCCAAGGCCGACGTAGTGCACCACAACATGCGCTACGACGCCGCCGAGCGCCTGAAGATCGACTACGAGAGCCTGAAGAAGATCAATCCCAAGCTGGTCTACTGCCACACCCGCGGCTTCGAGACTGGCACCCGCGCCGGCCTGCCCGGCAACGACCAGACCGGCGCCTGCCTGTCCGGCATCCAGTTCGAGGACGGCGGCATGGCCCGCGGCGGCAGGCCGCTGTGGAGTTTCACCTCCTTCGGCGACACCGGCAACGGCTTCCTGTCGGCGGTGGCGGTGGTCAACGCGTTGTACCACCGCGACCGTACCGGCGAGGGCCAGTTCGTCGATACCTCCATCATCAACGCCGCCCTGCTCAACACCTCCTACGCGGTGGCGCGTCCCGACGGCACCGGCTTCGACCGCCCGCGCATCGACGGCATGCAGTACGGCTACAACGCCGGCCACCGTCTGTACGAGACCGCCCAGGGCTGGCTGTGCGTGCTGCTGCTCGACCAGAGCCACTGGGACGAACTGTCCGCCGTGCTCGGCGTGCCCGAGCTGGCCACCGACCCGCGCTTCGCCGACGCGGCCGCGCGCAAGCAGAACGACGAGGCCCTGGCGCAGATCCTGGCCGCGCGTTTCAAGACCGCGCCGGCGGCCGACTGGTTCAAGCAGCTCGACGCCGCCGGCGTGCCGGTGGAGATCGAGGCCGAAGACTTCTCGCGAAAGCTGCACGACAACGCCGAGTTCCAGAAGCGCAAGTGGGTGGTGTCGTATCCGCACCCGGTGGTCGGCAAGCTCGACCAGATCGGCCTGCTGTTCGACCTGTCGGAGACGCCGGGCGTGATCCAGGGGCGGCCGCTGCTGGTGGGCGAGCACACCAAGGAGATCATGGCGGAGCTCGGCTATTCCGAGGACACGGCGAAGGCGCTGGAGCAGCAGTTCGCCGTCGGCTTCGTCGGCATGCCGCGCATGCCTCCGCGCCCGGCCGCCCCCGCCGTGGCGCCCGCCGCCGATCCGGCCAAGCAGGACGGCGGCAAGAGCCGCATGAACCTGGCGGAGTGGGCGGAACAGAACCAGCAGCCGGCGAAAAAGAACTGACACTGCGGCGGCGCCCGCGCCGCCGCGGCCTTCGACGCCGCCGCACCAGGCTTTAACCTCGCACTAGACCGGAAACAACCATGACCGTGCCCAACGACCCCACGCCGGCCCCGGCGTCCGCTGCACCGCCCAAGCCCACCCGGCTGGCGCCCATCGTCACGCTCGACGCCAAGTTCTTCTGGGAGGCGGCGGACAAGGGCGAGTTCGTCGGCGAACGCTGCGCCGACTGCGGCGAGTTCCGCTTTCCGCCGCGGCCGATGTGCCCGCGCTGCCACAGCGTCAGGCGCGAGGTGGTGAAGCTGTCCGGGCACGGCAAGGTGTATAGCTGGATCCTGCCGCGGCACCCGATGCCGTTCGGCTTCAAGGAATCGCCGATCGTGGCGGTGATCGAGCTGGAGGAGGGCTACCGGCTGGTCAGCAACCTGTACGAGGTGCCGTTCGAGCAGGTCAGGGCGGGCATGCCGGTCGAGGTATTCTTCGCCCCCACCATGGGCAACCACCAGGTGCCGGTGTTCCGGCCCCGCGCCAAGTAAGGGAGCTTCCATGGCACGCACATTCCGCGAAGCCGCGATCGCCGGCGTAGGCGCCACCGAATTTTCCAAGGAGTCCGGCCGCAGCGAGCTGCAGCTCGCCGCCGAATGCTCCAAGGCGGCGCTCGACGACGCCGGCATCCATCCGTCCGAAGTGGATGGCATGATCACCTTCACCATCGACAACAGCGACGAGATCGGCCTCTGCCGCTGCCTGGGCGTCAAGGATCTCGCCTATACCGGGCGCATCCCCGGCGGCGGGGCCGCCGCGGTGGCGACGATCTATCACGCCATGGCCTTGGTCAACGCCGGCGTGTGCAACACCGTGTTGATCTGGCGCGCCATGAACGAGCGCTCCCAGTACCGCTTCGGCCAGCCGCACACGCAGGCGATCGGGCCGCAGGCCGGCAACGGCACCGGCTCGCTGCTGTGGTGCATGCCCTTCGGCGCGCAGACCCCGGCGACCTGGGAGTCGCTGGCGGCGCAGCGCTACATGCAGCAATACGGCGTCACCAACCTCGACCTCGGCCGCGTCTCGGTGGTGCAGCGCAAGCACGCCGCCACCAACCCGGCCGCCTGGTTCTACGGCAAGCCGATCACGCTGGAGGATCACCAGAATTCCAAGTGGATCGTCGAGCCGGTGCTGCGCCTGCTCGACTGCTGCCAGGAGAGCGACGGCGGCGTGGCGATCGTGGTGACCTCGCTCGACCGCGCGCGGGACCTCAAGCAAAAGCCGGTGCACATCGTCGGCGCCTGCCAGTCCATTCCGTACAACGTGGAAGTGATCTCCAACTACTACCACGCCGACCTGGCGCTGATGCCGGAGGCCGAGGGTACGGCTAGGCGCCTCTACGCCCAGACCGGCATGAAGCCTTCCGACATGCAGATGGCAATGATCTACGACGCCTTCACGCCGCAAGTGCTGAAGCAGCTCGAGGCCTTCGGCTTCTGCGGCCGCGGCGAGGCCAAGGATTTCGTCAAGGACGGCCACATCGAGCTCGGCGGCAGCCTGCCGGTCAACACCAACGGCGGCCTGATCGGCGAGGCTTACATCCACGGCGTGAACAACATCGCGGAAGCCGTGCGCCAGGTGCGCGGCACCGCCGTCAACCAGGTGCCGAACGTGCAGCACGTGCTGGTCTCCTCCGGCATGGCCGGCGCGATCCTCGCCCAAGGCTGACACCGGTGACGGAAGCGGCAATCGAGTTGCGCGTCGATTCCGGCATCTCGCTGCCGGGCTGCGGTCCGCTGCAGGTGGCGCTGGACGTGCGCGCGCCGCGCCAAGCCAGCCTGGGCGCGGTGCCGGCGGTGCTGGTGTGCCTGCCGGGCGGCGCCATGAACCGGCGCTTCTTCGACCTGATGCCCAACGGCGACGCCGCCGGCGACATCAGCTTCAGCTTCGCCCGCCAGATGGCCGGGCGCGGCTTCATCGTGGTGTCGATCGACCACCTCGGCGTGGGCGGCAGCGACCGGCCGGAGGACGGCTTCGCCCTGACTCCGGAGCTGGTGGTGCAGGCCAACCAGAATGCCCTGCGGCAGGTGCTGGAGCGCCTGCGCGGCGGCGGCCTGCTGGCCGACCTGCCGCCCTTGCCCGATCTGGTGGCAATCGGCGTCGGCCATTCCATGGGTGCGATGCTGACCCTGCTGCAGCAGTTCCATCACCGGTCCTATGCCGGGCTGGCGCTGCTCGGTTTCAGCACCCGCGGCATGCCTGAGTACCTGATCCCGGAAGCCAAGGCGCTGGCCGGGGATACCCAGGCCGTGAGGGCGCAGCTCGCGCGGCTGGCCAAGGCCACCTTCGGCGTGCCCTACCCGGAGGTCAAGCCTTCGCCGCAGTCCAACAGCCTGTTCGCCGGCGGCGCCGCCGACCCGCGCGGGGTGGAGGCGATCAAGGCGGCGCGCGACCACATGCTGGCGCTGCCCGCGTTCATGTCGATGCTGCCGGGCAACGTCGCGCCGGAGGCGGCGCAGATCGACGTGCCGCTGTTCCTCGCCCTGGGCGAGCGCGACATCGCCGGGCCGCCGCACCAGATCCCGGCCGTGTTCACCGCCAGCCGCGACGTGAGCTTGCACATCCTGCCGGAAACCGGCCACAGTCACTTCCTGTTCCCGGCGCGTACCGGGCTGTTCAACCGCCTCGCCGGCTGGGCACGCCTGGTGGCGGGCGGGGTGTAAAAGACATTTTGGAGAGTCGAGAGATGGCAGTTGCATTGAAAGCGGGCGCCAAGCTCAAGAGCGCCGTGTGCGATACCCAGTTGATGGTGGTGAAGGCGCCGGCGGGCGAATATCAGCTCAGCTGCGGCGGCGTGGAGATGCTGGTCGGCACGGCCACCGCGGCGGAGGGGCTCAAGCTCGATCCGTCGCAGGCCGGCGGCACCCTGATCGGCAAGCGTTACGTCGACGCCGAGGAGAAGATCGAGATGCTCTGCACCAAGGGTGGCCAGGGTTCCCTGGTCCTGAACGGGGTGGCGATGCAGGTCAAGCAGGCCAAGCAGCTGCCGTCGTCCGACTGAGCATTTTTCCGCTATGAACATCGCGACGATCCTGGAGATGGCCGCCGAGGCGTTCGGCGACCGCACCGCCCTGGTGTCCGGTGCCACGCGCATGACTTACGCCGAGCTGCGCATCGCGGCGCAGCGCGCGGCGATGGCGATCCGCGCCAGCCGGGCGCGCTACGTTGCGCTGCTGGACGTGAACAGTCCGGCGGCGCCCGTCGCGATTTTCGGCGCCGCCTACGCCGGCGTGCCCTATGTGCCGCTCAATTACCGTCTGACCCACGCCGAGGTCAACGAGCTGGTGGAGCGCATCGCCCCCGCCTACCTGGTGGCCGGCGCCGACTACCGTGCGCTGCTGCAGCCGCGCGACGACGTGCAAGTGGTGCAGCGCGAGGCCTTCCTGGCGCTGCCCGATCTGGGCCAGGCGCTGCCGGAGCCGGAGGAGGATCCTCGCGCGGTGGCGGTGCAGCTGTTCACCAGCGGCACCACCGGCAAGCCCAAGGCGGCGATCCTGCGCCACGAGAACCTGATGTCCTACATCGTCGGCACGGTGGAGTTTGGCGCCGCGGCCGAGGACGACGCGGTGCTGGTGACGGTGCCGCCGTATCACATCGCCGGCATCTCGGCGGTGCTCAGCTCGACCTATGCCTGCAGGCGCATGGTGCAGCTCGACGGCTTCGATGCCGCCGCATGGCTGCACGCCTGCCGCGCCGAGCACGTCAGCAACGTCTTCCTGGTGCCGACCATGCTCGGCCGCATCGTCGATCACCTGATGGAGCGCGGCGAGGCGGCCGCCCTGCCGGCGCTGCGGGCCGTTGCCTACGGCGGCGGCAAGATGCCGCTGTCCACCATCCAGCGCGCCATGGCGCTGCTGCCGCAGGTCGACTTCACCAACGCCTATGGCCTCACCGAGACCAGCTCGACCATCGCCGTGCTGGGACCCGACGACCACCGCGCCGCCGCGGCGAGCGAGGATCCGCTGGTGCGCAAGCGCCTGGCCTCGGTAGGCCGCGCCACCGGCGCGGTCGAGATTGCGATCCGCGACGACGACGGCAAGCCGCTCGGCACCAACCAGCCCGGGCTGGTGTACGTGCGCGGCGGCCAGGTGTCGGGCGAGTACCTGAGCCTGGGCAGCGCGCTCGACGGCGACGGCTGGTTCTGCACCCGCGACCGTGGCTACCTCGACGAAGAGGGCTACCTGTTCCTCGAAGGCCGTGCCGACGACGTGATCGTGCGCGGCGGCGAGAACATCTCCCCGGGCGAGATCGAGGAGATCCTGCTTGGTCATCCCGCGGTGGCCGACGCCGCCGTGGTGGCGGTGCCGGACGAGCAGTGGGGCGAAGGGGTGGGCGCGGTGGTGGTGCTGAAGGAGAACGCCCGTGCCAGCGTCGCCGAACTGCAGGACCTGGTGAAGCAGCACCTGCGCTCCTCGCGCGTGCCGCAGACCATCGTCTTCCGCGACGCCCTGCCGTACAACGAGCTTGGCAAGGTGCTGCGCCGTGTCATCCGCCAGGAGCTGAGCGCGTCGCAAGTGCCGGCCTAGCCAATGCGCCGGCAGGGGCTCTTGCCTCTCCCCTTGGGAGAGGCCGCGCCGTAAGGCGCGGGTGAGGGCGCGCCGTTTCCCTCGTTGGACGCTCTTCCGACCGCGCTGCCCTCACCCCAGCCCCTCTCCCAGGGGGAGAGGGGAATGGTGTGTTCGATGGCCTGGGGCATCACTCTGGTCGGCGCGCGGTAAGCTGTGATATGTCTGCCGCAGCCAGCCCAATTCCCGGCCAGCCGCATTGTGCCGCCGCTTACGCGGCGCAGCTGCTGCGTTCGCTGGGGGCGACCCCGATCCATGCGCTGTCGGCCCCGGCCGAACATCCCGCCGTCGCCTGGGCCACCTGCGGCCTGATGCAGCTCACGGGTGAGCCGGGCGGAGCCCCGACCATGTGCCCGGCTCCTCTGACCGCCTGCGCCGACGGGGCGCTGGCCGCCCTGGCGAGCCTGGCTCCGGCCGGAGCGCTGGCCGGCCTGCGCGGGAGCTCGATCCTGGCGGAGCGCGCCGCGATCATGCGGCTGCATCGGGCGGGCGCGCGTTCCCCCGGCGGTGCCTGCCGCCTGTATCCGGCCCGCGACGGCTGGATCGCCCTCAACCTCGCACGCGAAGATGACTGGGCCTTGCTGCCGGCCTGGCTCGAGCTGGAGCAGCCGATGGTGCCGGCGCAGTTACCGGAACTGATTGCCGGCCGCGCGGCGGATGAACTGGTCGAGCGCGGCCGCCTGCTGGGCCTGGCTGTCGCCGCGGATGCGATGCCGGAATCCGGGCCAGGCTGGTTCTCGGTACTTGCCCGCGGAGTTCCAGTGCCGGCGCCGCGGAAGGCGCCGCGGGTACTGGAGCTGTCCTCGCTGTGGGCCGGCCCCTTGTGCGGCCGGCTGCTGCTGGCGCTGGGCGCCGATGTCGTCAAGCTGGAAAGCCCGCAGCGTCCGGACGGGGCGCGGCATGGACATCCCGCCTTCTTCGACCGGCTCAACGGCGGCAAGCGCTGCGTGGCGCTGGACCCGCAGCAGCCAGCTGGACGCGAGCGT
This sequence comes from Nevskia sp., assembly GCA_031291075.1. GTDB lineage: Bacteria > Pseudomonadota > Gammaproteobacteria > Nevskiales > Nevskiaceae > Nevskia. The sequence continues at coordinate 110,192 of JARLJS010000287.1, forward strand.
TTTCGGGCATTGATCGCCGCGGCGGACATCGTGATCGAAGGTTCGCGGCCGCGGGCCTTGCGCCAGCTCGGCATCGATGCCGAGGCCATGGTCCGCGAGCGGCCCGGCCTGACCTGGCTCAGCCTCACCGGCTACGGACGCGGCGAGCCGCAGGAGAACTGGATCGCCTACGGCGACGACGCGGCGGTGGCCGCGGGCCTGTCCGGCCTGCTGCACGCCGTGACCGGGCAGCGCCTGATCGTCGGCGACGCCATCGCCGATCCGCTCACCGGCCTGCATGCGGCGCTGGCGGCCTGGGCCAGCCACCGCGAGGGCGGGGGGCGCCTCGTCGGCCTGGCGCTGCGCGACGTGGTGGCGCACTGCATCGGCTTCGACCTGCCCGCGGGGCCGTCGGAGCGGCGGCAACGGCAGGCCGAATGGAC
>JARLJS010000288.1 GCA_031291075.1 Nevskia sp.
ACAATCTCGTCGCCGAGCAGCGGGAAGACGGCCTGAACCTGGCCCAGGGTCTCCTGCAGTTTGGCGCCCGAGCCCGACGTCCACCATTGCTGGAAGACGGTGCTCTGGCCCGCCTGCTGACCGGCCAGCGCCAGCGCCTGCTGCAAGGTGCCGTTCAGGTTCGGGATGGCCCCGTAAACCAACGGATTCGGGGGCAGGTACTGCAGCAGCTTGGCCTGCGTGCGCAACGCCGGAGACGGCAGCGCGGCGATCTGTTTCTCCAAAGTCGCGAAGTCGCCCAGCAGCGCCAGGTACTGTTGCGAGTTCACGCTCCAGGCCACCGCATCGCTGGCCGGCGTCACACCCAGCGCTGGATTCGACGCGGCCTGTTGACCGCGGGACAGAATCTTGTCCCCCGTGGGCTGGGTCACTTCGACGGTGCCTTCCACGACGGTCACCAGCGAGCCGGACATGCCCGTGGAGACCGCGAAGATGGTGCCCTTTACCGACGCGATGGAGTCGCGCGTCTCGACCCGCAGATGGCCGCGCCGCTGCTTGGCAGCCTGCACGATCACGTCGCCGCGCAGCAGGTGAACGGTCTGCCCGCTCCAGGCCGCGTTGACGAAAAGTTCGGAGCGCTCGTTCACCTCCACGGCCGACCCGTCGGCGAGCCGCAACACGGCCCGCGCGCCCGGCCCGGTGCGCACGACTTCGCCCTCTTGAATGGACGAGCCTTGCCGCAGCGTGCCTTGCGGCAGCCGGTACAGATCGCCGGAGGCAACCTCGACGGTCGCTCGCGGGCCCGAGGGAGCCAGCAGCCGGTCGACGCCGTCCCGTCCCAGGTACAACATGCCCGCCATCACGCCCGCCGCGATGGCCCAGCGCTGCCAGCCTTTGAGGACCGGGCGCTTCACGGACGGCATCGCCGTCACCGTATGTTCGCCCTTCAGGTCGGCGAAGGCCCGGCGGCATTCGGCGCAGCGTCCCAGGTGGTCTTCCATCAGCAGACGCCGCGACTCGGCCAGTTTGCCGTCCAGGTAGTCCTGCAATTGGGCGCGAAATCCGGCGCACGCGCCGGTCTCGCCACCGGCCAGTTTCTCCCACACCCGCGCCTTCGCCGCTGCCAGATTCTCTGCCCCGGCTGCTTCGTTGCGCATCGCATCCAGAGCCTTGTCCAACCGATCTTCAGACATCGCCCGTCTCCTTCTTGCCTGCCCGCTACCGGTTCATCTCTTGTTGAAGCTGCTGCCGGATCCGGTA